>JAJCYL010000193.1 GCA_029262955.1 Cytophagales bacterium
CCATTTATCCCCCTAAGCAAACGGTAGCCAATATCAATATTGATGCTTTAGAGAGTCCTGGCCCGATGAAAGATCTTACGATTACGGGGTATGGTCATTCAGAAATGGACGAATATGCCCGTGATGCTGCCCAAAAACAAGGTCGGTATGTAATTCCAGATCCGGAGGCAGAGAAGGGATATTTCTTTAGATCCGATCATTTCAACTTTGCTAAAATTGGTATTCCGGCGCTTTACGCAGGCGGCTCATATGAACACATGGAAAAAGGGATTGAATTTGTGAAAAAAATGAATGACGAATATCGCCAGTATCGCTACCATCAACCGGCAGATGAGTATGATCCTGCAACCACTGAGTTAAGCGGCATTCGATTAGACGCTCAACTGTTGTTTGAAGTCGGATTGAGACTGGCAAATGAGGATTACTTTCCCAAATGGTATGATGGCAGTGAGTTTAAAGCTGCCAGGGATAAGTGAAAATTTGAATTAATGGTTGAGATGATGGGCTTTACTGCTCTATCTTCTTTTTTGACAATTCAGCCAAGAGGTATAAGCCTTCTTTGAGGAATAGATCCTTGTCAAAATTCTCGTACGCCTCACCCTCTATTGTAGAAACTTCAGACTGAGTAACCGCTTGACTAAGGTCATTAATATCTCCATCTTCAATATCTCCACCTTCTCGGGCTGCTCTTTTCTTTTCTAATTCATCAATCTCAAATTTTCGTTTGTCATAGTTCAATGAGATTTTGGATCGATTACGCAGTTCTTGAACTTCCTTAGCCTCCTTGATATAATCCTTTAATTCCTGATCATTTTGCAGCCTGTCATTGAATAATACTTTTAGGCTTTGTACCATTTCTGGCGATATGTAATTTGAGGCATCGTAGTAGGTTGACCTGATCTGGTCCCATGGCAAAGCACTAGGTAATGAGCGCTCACCATATTCTTCCATATCCACGAAACTGGGAAATTCAATGTCCGGTGTAACGCCAACGTTTTGGGTGCTATTACCGGTAATTCGATAATATTTAGCCAAAGTCAGTTTGAGTTGACCGAGTTCCTCTTCTTCACGCGGTAGGAATTGGTCAAGATTAACTAATTGCTGTACACTGCCTTTACCATAAGTTACTTCCCCAATAATTACACCTCTTTTATAATCTTGTATAGCACCTGAAAAGATCTCTGAAGCTGATGCACTGAAGCGGTTCACCATAACGGCTAAGGGTCCGTCATAGGCCACAGAGCGGTCTTCATCTTTTTGGACATCAATACTGCCATTAGAATTCCTCACTTGAACAACAGGGCCTTGGGGGATAAACAATCCGGTGAGTTCCGTTGCTTCCTGTAAAGAACCACCGCCATTGTATCTCAGATCCACCATAATTCCGTCAACATTCTCCTCTTTTAATTCTTGCACCAATTTTCTAACATCCCGGGTAGTGCTCTTATAATTGGGATCTCCTTTTTGGGCCGCTTCAAAATCAATGTAGAAAGAAGGTATTTTGATCACTCCTAATCGATAGGTGCTGCCATTCCTACTAATGGGAATTATCTGTTTTTTAGCAGATTGTTCCTCTAGATTAATCTTGTCTCTAACTAGTTGCACGATCACCGGCTCCGACGCTACCGGAGCATCTTTAGGCAAGATCTGCAACTTTACAATGGTTCCCTTATCTCCACGGATGAGCTGTACCGCGTCTTCGGTTCTCCAGCCAAATACGTCAGTAAATTCCTCATCCTTTTCCTGAGCTACTCCAATGATTCGGTCGTTCTTAAATAGTTTCTTACTCTTATAAGCAGGGCCTCCGGGAACTATGTCAACAATTGTGATGTAATCATTCGGATTGTTCAGCCTAGCTCCAATTCCTTCCAGGGACAGGCTCATATTAATTTTAAAATCCTCTGAGGATTTTGGGGAGAAGTAGTTGGTATGAGGGTCAAATCTTTCGGAAAAGGAATTCATAAAGATTTGAAATACATCATCAGATTTGTACTGCTGGAAAATCTTTCGGTATCGTTCATATCTTTTAGTGAGCGTTTTTTGGATATCAACCCATTCTTTACCCCCTAGTTTAAGGCTGATGGCTTGACTTTTGATTATTTTTTTCCAGCGATCATCTAATTCATCCCGATTAGTAGCCCATTCTGATTTTTCCGGATCATAATCATAGTACTCATCTACCGTGAAATCTATTTCATTTTCAAGGTCTGCAAGAATCTTATCAATCCTTTCATATAGCCTCTCTCGATATATTCTAAAGATTTGAAAAGGAACTTCAACGTCTCCCTGTTTTAAATCATCATCCAGTTGATTTCTATACTTTTCAAAGTAGTCAATATCCGATTTTAGGAAATGAGTTTTATTATAATCCAATGACTCGAGGTAATCATCAAAGACGACCGATGAGAGTGAATCATTGAGCTCAGTTTTGCGATAGTGGTGCTGCCCAAGAAGACTTGCTACCACCAATGCCTCACTCCGATGCTTTTCAAGGGGGACTAATTGTGTAGTATCACTTTGGAATAATTCTGTAACAACTGGTTTTACCTCTGATACTCCAAAAAAGAGCAATGCTCCAAACACACTTAGAAAAATCACCTTCATACTTCTATTATCTTCTCACATTCTTAATGACCACTAAAGCTGGTATACGATAAACTGCCTGTAAGGGTCAAAAATAATGCCATAAGGTAAGAAACCCATTCGAATTATTGTCAATAAAGTCGTTGAATGGTCTTTTAGACTGGTGACCCTAACCTTACAATTGAGTACTCTTATTATACAACTCATGTACTTTCATTTTTGAGTTTACCCCAATTTGATGACTTTGCTATGGCAAAAATGAAAACGCAATGCTGAAGAATTATTTAAAAATTTCCGTTCGGAACTTAGTCAGACATAAAATTCACACTTTAATTAATACCCTCAGTTTATCAATAGGCATAGCCTGTGGAGTTTTGATCTTATTGTTTATTAATGAAGAGCTGACTTTTGATTCTTTTCATACCAAATCAGACAGTATTTATCGTCTGTGGTTAGAAGAAAAATACGATGGAGAAGAGTTCGTCAATAGCGTTACACCTCTGGTCCTGGCCGGTGAGCTGAAGTCCAATTTACCGGAGGTTGAGAGAGTGACCCAATATCATTCGAATAGCACTATAGTAAAGTTAGGAGAAGAATCTTTCAATGAGACTATTTACCTGGCGAGTGCCGATTTCTTTGAGATTTTTGATTTTCAAATTGTAGAAGGTAGTGTCATCTCTGTTTTCGAGGATCGAGGTGATATTGTTTTGTCGGAAGACTATGCGCTAAAGTATTTTGGTATAAATAACCCAATAGGAGAGGTTCTTAATGTTCAAATTGGGGATGGTTTTTATCCAATGACTGTAAAAGCTGTGGTTGAGACTCCTTCTAACTCAAGCATTCAATTTGACTTGTTGGTTTCGGATCTTAACAATGACAAGCTCTTTAGAGAGGGCCTTTTGAAGAGCTGGTATAACGTCATAACAGAAACCTACATTCTGAGTGATGTGCCCATAACGGAAATAGAAAGCAAAATTCCAGACCTGGTAAAGAAAGGCCTCGGGGAAGATTACGAAGAGGGAGCCTATGTCTTGCATTTGCAGCCTTTGAAAGATATTCATCTAAATACGGATATACCAGCCGGGAATGTGCCGGTCAGTGATCCTAAGTATGCTTACATACTGGGATTTATTGCCTTCTTTATCATTCTCTTAGGGAGCATCAACTTTGTGACGCTCAGCATTGGCAAGTCAGTTTACCGGGCTAAGGAAGTTGGGATAAGAAAAGTATCAGGGGCCGCCAAATCTCAGCTGGCCACGCAATTTCTTAGTGAGTCTCTTGTGATCGCTTTATTATCAGGTCTGTGTGGTTTATTGCTGGCTTACCTGGTATTGCCAGCTTTTAATGAGCTGGCTAGCAGGCAATTGGATCTGACCTTAACCCCATTTCTCTTGGTTGCATTTGGAATACTGGTATTGGTGATCGGACTGGGCGCAGGTATTTATCCGGCCTTGGTGTTGTCCAACTTTAAACCAGTAACTGTTCTTAAAGGGAATGTCAATGTGGGTAGGGGCAAACAGAATTTTAGAAAAGGAATGGTTATCCTGCAATTTGTGATATCCATTTTTCTGTTGACAACTACCTTATTAATGCAGCGGCAATTGGACTTTCTACAGAACAAAAATTTAGGGTACGATACGGAGTCGGTTTTAATGGTATCCATTGATGCACCCTTCAAAGGAGGCTTATTTAATACCATTGAAAGTGCCCATCAATCAGCACTTCGCTATAAACAAGAACTTGAAAAAATTCCCAACGTGATCAATGCCGGGATATCGTATCAAAGATTTGGTGATCCGAGCTGGATATCATTGGGATTTAAAGATCAGACAGGTAATTATCGAAATATTAATCATACCATTGTTGATTTCGATCTAATTGAAACCATGGGAATAGAAATGGTAGAAGGCAGATCATTCGATAAAAGTATCTCCTCAGATGAAAACAGTGCAGTTATAGTGAACGAAGCTACAGTAAGGTATTTTGGTTGGGAAAACCCATTGGAGGGAAAGTTTGAGGGGAAGCGTTTTGCAGCCCATAAGGTCATTGGTGTAATGAAGAACTTTAATTACCAATCTCTACACGGCAGGATTGAACCACTCGTTATCTCAATAAATCCTGAATTAATGATCAGAGGTGCGGGAGATATAAGTATTTTCTCAACTATTGCTCCGTCCATCCATTTAAAAGTCAATCAGGCGAACCTTACTACAGTAACATCTGAAATTCAGGCAAGTTGGGAGGCTGTATTCCCCAATCAACCTTTTGCGTTTGACTTTTTGGATGAAAGACTCAAAACACAATACCAGCAGGAAGAAAGTTTGAGGGAAATTGTGAGTTACTCCTCAATTCTGGCATTAGTCATTGGTGCGCTGGGTTTGTTCGGATTGGTGACCCTGGCCATAAACGGAAGGATTAAAGAAATTGGGATCAGGAAGGTGTTGGGCGCATCAGTTCAACATTTATTCTATATCCTATCCAAGGATTACGTGGTGATGATCCTGTTGGCATTGATTTTTAGTGTGCCTTTTAGCATTTACTTCATCCGCGATTGGTTGTCATCATTTGAATACCGCATGAGGTTGCCGTGGGATGTGTTTTTGATTGCTGGATTGGTGATTGTTCTTATTTCATTCTTAACCATCAGCTACAATGTACTGAAAGCCTCGAAAATGCAACCGGTGGAAACGTTGAAGTGTGAGTAGGCTGGTGCTTAGCTATACTATGGCTCTAAGCCATAGTATAGCT
>JAJCYL010000194.1 GCA_029262955.1 Cytophagales bacterium
TCTCAATAAGGCTGGTTGTCGTAGTGCCATAAGGGATCTCCTTGATATGTAAAGTCTTTTTATCTACCTCTTCAATCCTTGATCTTACTCTTACCTTACCCCCTCTTTCTCCATCGTTGTAATCTGTGACATCAATTAATCCACCCGTTTGAAAATCAGGATATAGCTTCGGATTTTTACCTGATAAGATTTTTATAGACGCTGCAATCAACTCACAAAAATTGTGGGGTAATATTTTAGTGCTCAAACCTACCGCAATACCTTCAACTCCTTGTGCTAAAAGTAGCGGAAACTTTACAGGCAGGGTAGTTGGTTCTTTTTTACGTCCGTCGTAGGACAACTGCCAATTGGTGGTTTGCGGATTAAATATAACTTCCAAAGCGAACTTTGAAAGTCTGGCCTCAATGTACCTCGGGGCTGCTGACCTGTCACCCGTTCTTACATCGCCCCAGTTTCCCTGGGTATCAATAAGAATATCCTTTTGACCAACATTTACAATCGCATCCCCTATAGACGCATCTCCATGTGGATGATAGGACATGGTGCTTCCAATGATGTTAGCTACTTTATTGTAGCGACCATCATCCATCTCCTTCATGGCATGCATTATGCGTCTTTGAACAGGTTTCAAGCCATCTTCAATAGCTGGTACAGCCCTTTCAAGGATCACATAGGATGCATAGTCTAAAAACCAATTTTCGTACATTCCAGAGACTGGAACTACGTCGTGGATTATGTCTTCGTCTTGATATTGCTCCTTATGCTCTTCTTTACCGTTTTCTTTCATTCTTCCAATGCCGCTAATTCATCCTGACTTACTTCTAGCTCTTCCTCAATATCATCATCAACCATGTCCCTCTCTACTTTTAAATTACCAATGATGAAATCTTGTCTGTCAGGTGTGTTTTTACCCATGTAAAATGTCAACAACTGTTTTATACTAGTGTCCTTTCGAAGAATGATCGGTTCCAATCGAATATCATCTCCGATAAAGCCTCCAAACTCATCCGGTGAAATCTCGCCTAATCCTTTAAATCGAGTAATTTCAGGCTTCGTTCCTAACTCTAAAATTGCAGACAGTTTTTCCTCATTGCTGTAGCAATAAATTGTTTTCTTTTTATTTCTCACCCGATATAATGGAGTCTCCAAAATGAAAACATGACCATTTCGCACGAGATCCGGAAAAAACTGCAGAAAAAAGGTGAGCATCAATAACCGAATATGCATTCCATCTACGTCTGCATCCGTGGCAATGATAATTTTTCTATAACGAAGCCCTTCCAGTCCGTCTTCAATATTGAGTGCATGTTGCAGGAGATTAAACTCCTCATTTTCGTAGACAATCTTCTTGGTTAAACCAAAACAGTTAAGGGGTTTTCCCCTCAAACTAAAAACAGCTTGTATCTGCACATCACGAGACTTTGTAATTGAACCACTCGCAGAGTCTCCTTCTGTAATAAAGATCATAGTCTCTTCTCTCCTCTCCTGTTTCAATACATCATAGTGGATGCGACAGTCCCTCAGCTTTTTGTTGTGTAGATTGGCTTTTTTAGCACGATCATTGGCAAGTTTCTTTATCCCCGCTATCTCTTTGCGCTCACGTTCTGACTGTAAAATTCTCTTTTGAAGCGCATCCGCTACTGCAGAGTGCTTATGGAGATAATCATCTAAATGCTTCTTAACAAAATCATTAATGAAGGACCGCATGGTTGGTCCTTCAGGTGCAACATTTTGCGAGCCTAATTTTGTTTTAGTTTGAGATTCAAATACCGGTTCTTGTACCCTTACAGCTATTGAAGCAACTATACTTGCTCTTACATCTGTTGCATCGAAATCTTTCTTATAAAATTCCCTTACTGTTTTTACCAATGCCTCCCTGAAAGCAGCAAGATGAGTACCTCCCTGCGTTGTATACTGACCATTAACAAACGAATAGTACTCCTCGCCATACTGATTGGAATGTGTTAATGCCACCTCAATGTCCTCCCCTCTTAGATGGATAATGGGGTATCTCAAATTATCAGAATCTGTCTTTCGTTCAAGCAGGTCTAGCAGTCCATTTTGAGAGAAGAATTTCCGATTGTTGAAATTGATGGTTAAGCCTGCATTCAAGAAAGCATAATTCCACATTAAGTCTTCCAGGTATTCAGGTATGAAATGGAAATTCTTAAATACAGTGTCATCAGGTTCAAAAACGGTCAATGTCCCATTGCGATCATCGATTTTGATAATCTTGTCGTCCTTGATTATTTCACCCTTGGAAAACTCAGCCACTTTAGTTTGGCCATCTCTGACTGATTGTACTTTAAAATAATTGGAGAGTGCATTAACCGCTTTTGTTCCTACTCCATTAAGACCTACGGACTTTTGGAAAGCGGTGGAGTCATATTTGCCTCCGGTATTAATCTTAGATACGCAATCGACTACTTTTCCAAGCGGAATTCCTCTGCCGTAATCCCGTACTTCAACGCGGTGGTCGGTTACTTTAACTTGAATTATTTTACCATATCCCATCATGTGCTCGTCAATACAATTGTCGATCACTTCTTTCACCAATACATAGATACCATCATCCTGAGCTGAACCATCGCCAAGCTTGCCAATATACATGCCAGGTCTTAGCCTGATGTGCTCTTTCCAGTCTAATGACCTAATACTATCCTCAGTGTAATTCCCTATTTCTCCGTTTCCAGACATAAACAATTTTTAGGCCCAATAATTTATTGGACGATTATATATGCAAAATACAACTTAACCAACTCAAAAAATAAGTACTATGTTGAGCAATTAGTTGAAGTAAAATGCTATAACAGTCTATATTATAACTATTTATTACCTTTTTTTAGAAGTATATATATCAACACCAATAACCAGATAAAAACTAAGAATTGTCCTAAATATGCCAGGTAACTATAGCTATTAATAAGATCCACATCACCATTATTATAGATACCCACAAAGGCGACCATAAAAACGAAGAACAAATTCATGACTGGAGCCAAAGCAGATAACCAAGCAGTAAAGTTGTCTTTGAACAATTCGTTGCTAAAAAAAAATCTGCCAGGTCTAATTGGAAGGAATTGAAATATTTTGGTGAAGAGCACTGTCATCAGATTTAATGATAGAAATAAAATCAAGCTTGCGTAAAAAAATTGATTTTTATCTAAGTACCAGTCAACCTGACCTGCTGAATTATATAAAATTCCAACCCGATTTGGAAGATTTGAGTAAACGAAAAGTAGAACTAAAATTAATAAAATTGAAGTGACAACTCGTGTCAGATTTACCAGCTTGACCATGTTTAGATTTACCCGCCCTGTAAGGGTGCAATGATATAAATAATCTATGGTTTTACTACTTTAGATTTTAGTATGCAAGCAGACTTAAATGGACATTAGCCCAATAGTACTTTCCATTCCAATATTTTTTATTCTCATTGGGCTAGAACTAATAGTACAGCATTTCTCGAAAAGAAAATTATACCGGGTTAATGACGCCATAACAAACTTGAGCTGCGGCATCACATCGCAGATTACAGGCGTATTCATAAAGATTGTCACCATTGCGCTTTATCAATTTATTTATGAAAATTTTAGTTTGCTCGTCATACCAACTAATTGGTGGACAATAACCATTCTCTTTATGTCGGCGGATATGTTATACTATTGGGGCCATAGAATGAGCCATCAAATTAACCTCTTCTGGGGATCCCATGTGGTGCACCATCAATCTGAAGATTATAATTTGTCTGTCGCACTGAGGCAAAGTTCGTTTCAGACAATATGGACTTTTGGGTTCTACCTTCCACTTGCTTTTATCGGTTTTGAAACTATGACCTTTGTACTCATAACCGTGTTCATAACACTCTATCAATTTTGGATACATACTGAGACAATTGGCAAATTGGGTTGGATAGAATATGTACTCAATACTCCTTCTCATCATAGGGTTCATCATGGAAGAGATCCGAAGTATATTGATAAAAACCATGCAGGAACGTTCATTATTTGGGATAAAATGTTTGGAACATATCAAGAGGAGGAGGAAACACCCACCTACGGAATTACAAAACCAGTCAACTCTTGGAATCCTATATGGGCCAATTTTGATTATTACTCAATTCTTTTCAAACAAATACTTGGCACTCCAGGCTTGATGAATAAGCTCGGTATATTGTTTAACAAACCAGGTTGGCGACCCAAATCATTGGGTGGTTATCAGCCAGCACCTTCGGTAGATAAGTTAACATATACTAAGTATAATGAGCACCCTTCATTCAAAGTGAACATTTATGTTCTCTTCCAGTTTTTAATCACATTAATTGTTGCGTCATACTTTTTATTCCAGCAAAACTCCTTCAACATAACGCAGAAAAGCTTATTTGCCATCTTAATCGTATCTTATGTATTAAATTGCGGCGGTTTACTGGAAAGGAAGTCATGGGTTCTACCAAGTGAATGGGTAAAGTACCTGATACTAATATGGTTGAGCTATTTAATCTACGGATTCTCAACAATTACTATCGGCTCTTTCCTGTATTCATTCATCTCAATCACATGGCTTTATTATATAAAATCTGAAGTAGACCACAATACACAAATTGATGTTGCAAAAAGTTAATACGGTACTTCATTTATTTATAGCAACCCTTATCATGTCCTGCGGCCCTCCGCCAACTCTTGAAGGTTTTGATAAAGGTGAGTGGACAATGGATAAATTTGCCTGCAAGGGATTGAGAAGCAATTATCTCAATCTTATCAATGATAATAAGACTACCCTACTGCGTCTTAACCAAAACGAAATTGAAAATATTTTAGGATTGCCTGATGAACACGAATTGGATAAACGAAAAAGGAAGTATTTTTATTACAACCTCCAACCTGGTCTGCAGTGTGACTCTGGTAAAGCATATCCAATAAGATTACAGATCAAATTTAATGCACTTGGACAGTCATCCGAAGTATTTTTGGAAAATTACTGAGGGGGTTTATTCTCCGGTAAATGAAGGCTTCCTTTTTTCCAAAAAAGCATTCACTCCTTCCTTGTAATCCCTGGACCTGCCAGCTTCTGCTTGCAGATTGTCTTCCATTTGTAATTGGGTAGCCAGGTCATTGTTGAATGTACTGTTGAGTAATCTCTTTGTATAGCCCAAACCCTTAGTTGGCATTTGTGATAATTTGACAGCCAGGTTCCAGGATTCTTCTACAAACCTATTATCAGTAATACAGCAATAAATCATTCCCATCTTTTCTGCATCTGTTGCAGACACTTTGTCTCCTAACATCATCAAGGCCGATGCTTTTTGAAACCCAATCAGGCGAGGCAAAAAGTACGTTCCACCGCTATCAGGAATCAAACCGATTTTGCTAAAAGCCTGAATAAAAGATGCGGACTCAGCAGCAACAACGATATCACACGCCAATGAGATATTGGCGCCGGCGCCGGCTGCTACCCCATTTACCGCAGCAATAATTGGCTTTTCAATACTCCTGATTTTGGATATGATGGGATTGTAATGTTCTGCTACGATCTTTTCTATTGGAAGCCCCGATTCTTCAACCACTTCTGCGAGGTCTTGCCCGGCAGAGAATGCTTTCCCTGCTCCTGTTATGTATACTGCCCGAACCTCCTTCTTCTGCTCACATTCATCCAAAAAACCTTGAAGGCCCAGGGCCATATCACGATTAAAGCTGTTAAATACCTCAGGCCTACTGAGAATTATTTTAGCAACATTTCCTTCTATTAAAAAATTGATAGAATCTGTCATTTTAGCTCTATTAAATTATAGGCACTTAAAATAATCAAAAGGCTCCAAACAGTCCTTGCACTTATAATGAGCTTTACAGGCAGTTGAACCGAATTGACTAACAAGTTCAGTGTTCTCTGATTTGCATTGTGGACAAATTACAAGAGGGTGCTCACCCATTAAGCCTTTTTTATCACTTGACTTTTCTCGGGGAGGTGCAATACCGTATTTCTCCAGCTTCTGTTTACCTATTTCTGTTAACCAATCGGTTGTCCAAGCCGGTGATAACACGGTTGTAATGTGAATGTTTTGAAAACCCTCATTCTCAAGAAGTTCTCTGATATCGCTTTCGATAGTATTCATGGCTGGACACCCTGAATAGGTCGGTGTTATCACAACTTCAATCTTGTTATTATCTACTTTAATATCTCTAACGACCCCGAGGTCAATTACAGAAAGCACAGGGATTTCCGGATCTTTAACTTCCTCTAAAAGTGTCCAAAGATTGTCATTGACCACTACCATTTGGCTCCGGGGTAGGCTCTTTGCAAGAATTGAAGATCTGCTAAGATGTAGCCCAGGTGTTCAGAGTGTTTACCTTCTTTTCCTCCTGACTGCATCCATTCTCCGGCGGGAACTTCCAAAGTTGCTTCTTCCAGAATTGATCCGATTTTCTGTTCCCACTTGGGTTTAAGTCCAGTTAAATCAGTGCCAATTTTGGCATCTATCATTGCGTTGTCAACTTCATTATTATTGAAAAACTCACCCGTATAACTCCAAAGATCGGTTATTGCACGATTAATTCGTTCATGACTTTCATCAGTCCCATCACCAAGTCGTAGAATCCAGTCCGAACTCCATTTAACATGATACCTGACTTCTTTTAGTGATTTTTGGGCAATTGCCTTGAGTTGCTCATCAGCTGATTCCGTCAATGCCTGATAAAATAAAAAATTGAAATTGTCAAAATAAAACTGGCGGGCTATGGTATAAGCAAAATCCTGATTTGGTTGCTCCACCAACAAAAGATTTTTGAATTGCCAGACATCTCGCAGGTAAGCAAGATCATCCTCTGTCTTTCCTTTTCCTTCAACATCAGCGGCATATTGATAAAGACTTCTGGATTGCCCAATTAAATCTAAAGCTATATTGGTCATAGCTATGTCTTGCTCAAGAACAGGTCCATGCCCGCACCATTCGCCCAACCTCTGCCCTAATATAAGGCAGTTATCTGCCTGCCTAATCACGTAATCAAAAAGGGCTTCTTTAGTGCTCATAAGAAAAATCTAAATGTGCTTGACTTCGTCAGGTAGCTTATAAAATGTGGGGTGACGATAAATCTTATCTGCTGCAGGTTCAAATAACTCCTCACCCTGTGCAGGGTCTGATGCTGTAATGCTTTTTGATTCAACGACCCAGATACTAATCCCTTCATTTCTTCGGGTATAAACATCACGTGCATTCTCAAGTGCCATTTGACTATCAGTAGCATGAAGGCTCCCCACGTGTTTATGGTGGAGGCCATTCTTGCTCCTGATAAATACTTCCCACAAGGGCCAACTTCGCTTACTCATTTTGGGTCCTGTTTACTTGAAAGGACAATTTAGAATTAACCATATATGAACTAGGCTACTTGAACCAAATTCTCACTGTTTGACTTTTTCTTTGCATAGGCTAGTGCAGCTTCTCTCACCCAACTTCCTTCGTTATATGCCTTTTTTCTGGCATTCAGCCTTTCTGCATTGCATGGTCCATTGCCACGAATAACATCATAAAATTCTTCCCATGCCGGCTCACCAAAATCATAGTGACCTTCATCTTCATTCCATTTCAGGTTATCATCCGGGATGGAAATTCCCAAAAAATCAGCTTGAGGGGAAGTTATATCCACAAATTTCTGTCTCAACTCGTCATTTGTAAACCGCTTAATCTTCCATTTCATCGATTGGGCAGTATGCGGAGAGTCGCTATCTGATGGGCCAAACATCATTAGAGCGGGCCACCACCATCTGTTTAAAGCATCTTGCGCCATGTTTTTTTGAGCTTCGCTACCCCTGCATAGAGTCAGCATGATTTCATACCCCTGGCGTTGGTGGAAACTCTCCTCTTTGCAAACTCGTACCATCGCTCTTGCATATGGTCCATAGGAACATCTGCATAATGGTACCTGATTCATAATGGCAGCTCCGTCAACCAGCCATCCAATTGCTCCGATATCAGCCCATGTTAAAGTGGGGTAATTAAATATACTCGAATATTTTGCTTTTCCCGAGTTCAGATCTTCAATCGTCTCATCTCTTTCAATACCCAAAGTCTCCGTAGCACTATATAAATACAATCCATGCCCTGCTTCATCCTGTACTTTCGCTAAAAGTGCAACTTTTCTTCTTAAGCTGGGAGCTCTGGTGATCCAATTGCCTTCAGGCAACATACCCACTATTTCAGAGTGTGCATGCTGTGAAATTTGACGAATGAGTGTCTGGCGATAATTATCGGGCATCCAATCCTTGGGTTCGATCCGGATTTCATTATCAATCTTATTCTGAAAATCTCTCTCCAGTTCAGTCGTATTCATTCCAAACAGATTTACTCAAATTTAAATCCTTTGCCTGTATTAACAAACATTTGCTAGTTAAACCAATAGCTATCTATTTCTTCGTAGTTTTTGTGGACAGCAGTCATCCTCAAACCATGGGTTAAAGCTAAAACCCACGCTATATTGTGTAAAGTGTCCACCAGAACCCGGGTCATAAAGCAAACCGATTTCAGGCCTTAATGCCCATCGATTTATGTCGGTGCTAAGACCCGCACCAAAGTTAAAAGCAACCAAATTATTCTGATTACTACTGAAAGGAAACAACCACTTTGCTGAAGGGTTGAACTCAATATTATTGGTAACGGGAACCGTGAACAAAACGGTTGGTTGCATTTGCCAACTTTCAGATGTTGAGATATTCCCGCCAAAGGCGGTTCCAATTGGTAGGTATGCAGCAATTCTGTTCCGAATAATCGGGATTTTGGCACCAATGCCTACCACATGCGCTCCAGTCTCACCACTCTCAAAGACATTTTCATAGCCAACTCTAATGTTAAACTGGTCACTAACCCCATATGCCACTCTTACACCTGCATGATTTTGAATGTGATCAGCCTCTCCGTCTTCAGCAAATCCCACATTAGAATATAAACCTGTAGCTTCTACCTGCCCTTTACCAACCAATCGAGCACTTTGCATTTCTGAAAATACCGGAGCACATTGTTGACAAGCAATCGGTAATAATAGCCAACAGAAAAACTTGATTTGTTTGAAATTGGTATAATTGATATTGACAGCTGTCATACTATAAATATAGCCTCAGACAGCAATATTTACGAAATCACTTCAAATCATCCGAATAAATAGCCTGGACTTCGTCTCGCAAATTATACCGGTTCTTTAATACTTCTCCATAAGCACCAGTTGAATACAAAATCACAAAATCACCTCTTGAACTTTTTGGCAATGTCACACCTCTGGCAAAGGCATCAGTAGTTTCACAAATTGGTCCAACAACATCATAAACAAAACTCTCAGCCCCTTTATAGCTAATATTCTCAATGTGATGAATTGCCTGGTAAAGGGCAGGTCTCATTAGCTCAGTCATTCCAGCATCCAGAATAAGAAACCTTCTGGTACGGCCAACTTTTTCATACAGTACCTTGGATACCAATAGACCTGCCTGGCCAACAATTGATCTTCCTAATTCGAAATGAACTTGTTGTTGTTTCTGCAACTCCAGACTTTTGGAGAATATGCCAAAGTAAGATTCGAAATCCGGAATCAAATTGTTCATAGGGTCCTGGTAGTCTATACCCAAACCTCCACCAACATTTATGTGCGGTAAAATCAATCCTCTTTCAATAAAGGTTCTATTTATGTCATTAACCTTGGTGCATAACTCCTTGTACCTTGAAAGATCAGTCACCTGCGAACCAATATGAAAATGAAGTCCAATTAGTGATAAGTGCTTTAAATTTTGGATTTTTTCTAGTACCTGATTAAGCTCCCAGGAATTGATACCAAACTTATTCTCCTCCAGGCCTGTTGTGATATTTTTGTGAGTCTTGGCGTCAACATTAGGATTGATCCTCAACGAAACATTTGCTACTTTATCCAATTGGCCAGCCAAACCATCAATCACTTCAAGCTCTTGAATTGACTCGCAATTAAATCCAAATATTTTTGCGTTTAGTGCGGTAACAATTTCCTTATCTGTCTTTCCAACACCAGCAAAAACTATTTCAGAGGGTTTAAAACCGATTTCAATTGATTTTAAAATCTCGTTTCCACTCACACAATCAACCCCCAGGTTTGCATTCTTTATGACTTCCAGTATTCTCGAATTACAATTCGCTTTAACTGCATAATGAACAGAATATTTATGAGTTGAACTTAGAGTGGTTACCACTGCTAAAGTTTCTCTTAATAAGTCCAGATCATAAAAGTAGAAGGGGGTTTCTATTTCTGTTAGTTGCGTAAGTTGTCTTTGCCGTATCATTCTGAAACAAAAAAAGCCCCAAACGGGGCTTCGCCTTTATCTTAAGTTAAGTACTATTTTACTTTATCAACGATGGCCTTGAAAGCCTCAGGTTGGTTCATTGCCAAATCAGCAAGTACTTTCCTATTGATTTCAATGTTGGCTTCACTTAGCTTATGCATAAACTGTGAATATGATAAACCATATTCTCTTACGCCGGCATTAATCCTTTGAATCCACAAGCTTCTGAATTCGCGTTTTTTGACCTTGCGGTCTCTGTATGCATACTGCCATCCTTTTTCGATTGCATTCTTAGCTACCGTCCAAACATTTTTTCGCCTGCCAAAGTAACCTTTGGCATGCTTCATCATCTTTTTTCTTTTAGCCCTTGCGGCTACAACATTTACTGATCTTGGCATTTCGTTTTCTTTTTTAACCTTTGGCGTCTATTTATACAGAGCTTAATACCAAACGTCGGGTGAAAAATTAACCTGAAATTCCAGTGTCAACCGGTTTTCAATTTAAATATTAAGCAAATCTTTGATTCTCGGTTCGTCTGACTTGTGAACCTCACCCATTTGAGTAAGATTTCTTTTTTGTTTTGTTTCTTTCTTAGTCAGAATGTGGCTCTTGTAGGCATGTTTGCGCCTTATTTTACCCGATCCACTGATCTTAAACCTCTTCTTCGCTCCTGAATTCGTCTTTACTTTAGGCATTATTAATAATGATTATTGTTAAATCTTATTTCTTCTTAATTGCTTTGGGTGCAAGGATTACACTCATTCGTTTTCCTTCTAACCTGGGCAGTTGTTCTACTTTTCCGTACTCCTCTAATTGCTGCGCAAATTTCAATAATAATATCTCGCCCCTTTCCTTAAAAACTATTGTCCGGCCTCTAAAATGAACAAAGGCCTTCACCTTTGCACCACTTTCAAGAAAATTGATAGCATGTTTTAGTTTGAAATTAAAATCATGTTCATCCGTATTGGGCCCAAAACGAATCTCTTTGACGATCATCTTTTGAGCCTTAGCCTTTATTTCTTTCTGTTTCTTTTTTTGTTCGTACTTAAATTTTGAATAATCTACGATCTTACAAACAGGCGGATCTGCATTCGGAGAGATCTCAACAAGATCTAAGCTACTTTCTTGAGATAATTTTATAGCTTCTTCAAGATCATAAACCCCTATTTTGATATTTTCCCCGACCAGTCTTACTTCTCTGGCAGTAATCTTCTCATTGACTTTGTAGGGTTCCTGAACTCTTTCGCGAAAATTCCTGCCCCGACTATTTCTTTGTTTGATCTTAGACCTCCTTTATTAAGTACACTAAAAAACAGCTTGCAAATATCGGTATAAAATATTTTAATAAAAAAGGTTCAAATAATCATTTGCCAGTTATGTACTTATAGGATTTCATTTGATTTTTTAAGACTAATACCCCTTACCCATACCGTGATAGGTCATGCGTGGTGTTTCTATCAACATTGAAGCCCATTTCTCTTTTTCTGCCCCAAAAAAGGAATAATATTGGTATTTATTGGTAAAATACTTGAACATTTCTTAGAACTTAGTATTTTAGTTTATTGTTTCTAAGATTAGCCACCAGCTATCAAATGAATAAAATTATAAGCCCACTTACCGCACTCCTTCTGTGCTGGTTGATTTCTTTCGAACTGCCAGGTCAGAACACTTCCAAGCTGCTTAAAAAGGCAGAAAAGGAATTTTATAATGAAAACTTTGCAAATGCCCTAGGCTTATATAATCAAAGTCTCTCATCCGAACCTGAGAATCAAAACATCAAGTACAAAGTTGAATTATGCTCGCTGCTTGTTAAATCTTATAGAAACAGGCCGCTTAATTCAATATTGGAATATTCACGAACTGAAGGTATAAAAGATCGATTCTATAATTACTGGCTGGGAAAAATATACTTCTCAAGATATAGATTTGAGGAAGCCGTTACTGCATTCGAAGCCTTCCTGGCCCTTGATGTCTATAAGAGTCAGGAATTAATTGAGATAACCAAAAGACTTATTCAAAACGCCCAATCTTCGAAATTATCCTATAATAATCCTCAATTATTTGAAGTGGATAGACTTCCTGATAACGTAAATTCTGCGGAATCACCGACTACATTAACTTATGCCCCAGCTATAAATCAATTGTTCTATACGGCAAGCTCATCCGATGGCAATCCACAATTAGTCACTTTAAACACTGAAAATGTCAAGCCAGGTATGCCTGAAGTAATTGCATCTGTAACACTTGCTGATAATAATATAGATATAGAATATTTAAATCCGGAAGCATTGCTACTTAAACACGATAATAGGGAGCTGACGTATATACGTTACAGTAATAATTCCTGGAGTTTATCCGAACCATATAACTTCAAATTGCCAGTAAAAAATGACAAATCTTATTTTACTATTAGTGAAGATGAGAACACAATCATTTTCTCCGAAAGGGATTTCTTAGGATATTATGATTTGTATCAAACAAAGAGAGTAGGTAGCAAGTGGAGCAAACCGGAATTTATCTCCAATGTTAATAGTCCACTCGATGAACTCAGCCCATTTTTATCTGGTGATGGCAATTCATTATACTTTTCTTCAGAGGGACATAATTCAATGGGTGGATATGACGTGTTTCTTTCTACGAAGAGCAATGGTAGCTGGTCAGCGCCAAAAAATCTGGAGTATCCACTCAATTCAGCTGATAACGAAATACATTTTGCACCTAACCTGGACGGAAAGTCTGGATACCTTTTATCCGACAGACTCAATAGCATTGGAGGTTATGATATTTATAGTTTTAAAGAAGTATTATTCAGTGATGTCGAAGGGACCATAGTAGACGTTAATACAAATCGGGTTGTACCTGGTTTAAGGGTGGAGTTTCATCCAACTAATTTTCCAACGGAAAACTTTGTGAGTTTTAGTAATGGTATTGGTAAGTACCAATCCAGGGTTATTGCTGGTAAGAATGTGGAAGTAAGTATTTATAGCCATGAAAACATGGTACACCAGGAAATAGTTTCGCTGGAAAAAGAATCAACAACTACTTCAATGACTTACGATTTTCGGGTGAGCATTGATCTTGACAAAAATCCAACCCTTGCCCAATCCCTTGTAAACAATGAAAATTCTCAAATTACTGATACTGGGTACTCCCCCATTGACTTTATTGCAAACAAGTTTAGACCTGGCCAAAAAGCCATGCTCAAAAACTTATACTTTAAGTTCGGATCAAGTGAATTGGCAGCTGGCTCTGATGAGGTAGTCAAAATTCTTATCAAATTGATGACCGAAAACCCCGATTTACAAATTGAGATTGCAGGTCATGCAGATGGCATTGGACCATCGGGCTTTAATATGTGGCTCAGCAAAAAACGAGCTACCGCTATTTACCAATTTCTCACATCAAGAGGTGTGGATGGCGCTCGACTGTTTGTAAGAGGTTATGGCGAAAGCAAACCAATCGCAACAAATGATGACGAGATCAATGGCCGTTCGCTAAATAGGAGAATCGAAATAATTGTAGCTGAATAGGAATTTCTGAGGAATTTTCAATAATTTCAATTTTTAAAGATAGAATTGTTCAAATTGACCTCACGAACTTTATTTTTTATACTTTTTAAAGATTTCCCTACTTTTAGAGTATTATTTTAGACGTATTTCCATCTATTCAAACAACTATGAACAAATCAATATTGATTATTCTTCTAACACTTGCTACCTTGTTTGAAGCTCAAGCGCAGGGTTCAAAAGCGGATAAAAAAGCGGATAAGAAGTTCTATGAACAAGAATATGGATCTGCTTTAACCCTATACAACGATATAATCAAGAGTAATCCTAATAACAATAGGGCCCAATATCAAGCCGAGTTATGTTCATTACTAATGAAGGATTATAGGGAAAAGCCATTGAATTCTATTTTAGCTTACGCCCAGACCGAGGGAAAGGAGGACAGGTTTTATGACTATTGGCTTGGACGAATTTATCTCTCAAGGTATAGATTTGAAGAAGCTATCACCGCTTTATCAGCTTTTCTG
>JAJCYL010000195.1 GCA_029262955.1 Cytophagales bacterium
CCTTAATCATCTTCACCAGTGACAATGGACCAACCTACACCGGGGGAGTTGATGCACCTTATTTTAACAGTGCCGGACCATTTAAAGAAGAGTATGGTCGAACGAAAGGATTTACTTATGAAGGCGGAATACGGGTGCCAATGATTGCGAATTGGCCTGGTATTATAGAACCAGGAACTAAGTCCGATCATCTCTCAGCATTTTGGGATGTTCTTCCAACAATCACTGATCTACTTGGGGCCGAAACTCCACCGAATGTAGATGGGATCAGTTTTTTGCCTACGCTTCTTCAAAACGAGACCCAGACTAAACACGAATTTCTGTATTGGGAATTCCCTAGTTACGAAGGCCAGCAAGCCGTACGAATGGATAAATGGAAGGGCATTAGAAAGGACATCTTTAAAGGCAATATGAAAATAGAGCTGTATGATTTAGACTCTGATCCTTCAGAACTGAAGGATATTGCTGACAATAACCCGGAAATAATAGCTCAGATAGAGGAACTGATGATTAAAGAACACACTTCTGCTGAAATTGACCGCTTCAAAATCAAAGAACTGGGAGATATCTAAATTATTATTTTGAGTTTGAATCCATCGAAATAGAATTATTAAAAGGTATGATTCTGAGGTTTGTGATTGTATTACTAATACACCATCACACCTATTAATGAGAACAAACCCTGAAGTTGACAATTTTCTAAAGCAAAAAGACCATCCCCTTACAGCCGAAATACAACGAGTACGTGAGATTATCCTGGAAACTGATGACAGGATTGAGGAAGTAATAAAGTGGAGCAGTCCCACATTCATGTACAAGGGGAATATTGCTTCTTATTTTATGAATGCCAAGAAATTTGTAAGCCTGATGTTTCATAAGGGAGCATTCATCAAAGATAAAACTGGGCTATTGCAAGGAGATGGTAAAGAGGCAAGACAGGTGAGATTTCAGGACATGGAAGATATTGAGAGAAAAAAAGAATCGCTCCAAACTGTAATCAAGGCATGGATTAGCATAAAAGACAATGAGTAGTCTATCAAATTGTCTTGACTGAAAACAGTATTATGATAAATTTGCAGGCAATTAATTGAAATGAACAATCATGAAGATTCATGGTACTTTAAAATCACGTTAGTGCACCAACCAAATGAATCTTGAATTTGTCAATCCGCTTGTCTGGGGAGTACCGTGCTTTGTTGCGCTAGTTTTGTTAGAACTTGTTTACAGCAAGACACATGATGACGACGAGCTCTACAATTGGAAAGATTTATTTGCCAGTAGCACCATGGGATTTGGTGCGGTTGTTATCACTCCCTTTATTAAAATAGTCTCTGCTGCAACAATCTTTTACCTGGCATACGAATTCTTCAATCCCGAAATAAATGATGTGCGTACCAATATTATGGGGTATGAGTCCTTTGGTTGGGCATGGTACCTTTGGTTAATATGCCAAGTCCTTGATGACTTCGCATATTACTGGCTGCACAGATTCAATCACACAGTTAGACTTATGTGGGCAGCCCACATTGTGCATCATTCATCGGCGCAATATAATTTGGGAACGGGTTTGAGAAATGGCTGGTTTACTATTCTTTATAAGCCCTTCTTTTATATGTGGATATGTGCCGTTGGATTTCATCCTGAGATGCTATTGGTGTGCATGGGGATTGAGGCACTCTGGCAATTTCAATTGCATACCAAGTATGTTCCGAAGTTGGGATTCCTTGAAAAGTTCCTGAATACTCACCAACAGCATCAGGTACACCACGCCAAAAATCTTCCTTACCTGGATAAAAACCATGGCGGATATCTAAACATCTTTGATAAAATTTTCGGAAGCTGGAAAGAGCTAGATGATGACGTTGAAATAGAATATGGTGTGGTTCATGACCCTCAATCGCATAATCCCTTAGTGATAGTCACTCATGAGTATAAAGCCATTTGGAATGACGTGAAGAACTCGAAAAATCTGTACGAAGCATTCATGTACATTTTCGGAGAGCCCGGATGGAGTCCGGATGGCTCAAGCTTAACTGTTAAACAGATGCAAACAGAAAGTAAGCTCACGACTCAAAAAGTTCATGCATAATTAAGGTTAATAATATCTCTCAAAACCGCCGCCGAAGTTCCAATCGGCTCAACCTCCTTATTTTTCATGGCAATTTCCTCATAATTGTCACTCTGTAGTTTAACACCCATTTCCCAACCGCTGCAACTGCCAAGAAAAGAATCCGCAGCAACCTCAATTGGTTTTACCTCCAGATTCCACTCACCTTTACTTCTAACCGCTCTCGCCACCAATTTGACTCTGTTATTGCGACTCATTGCTGCGCTACTCAACATCCCATCAATATTCTGTATACCTTCTATTTTGATATCTTGGATACTCCCTGAGAAATCAGTAAAAGACTTCATAATGATGAAGAGCTTGTTGGCAGTATCATATCCTTCGATATCCAGAGAAGGGTCAGCTTCGGCAGCTCCCAAACGTTGCGCTTCTTTTACAGCATCCTCAAAAGATCCTCCCTTCTCTATTTGTTCTAATACAAAATTTGAAGTGGCATTGAGGATTCCCTCAAATTTGACCAGTTCCGTAACCCTAAGATCTCTTTGCAAAACGTTGATCACGGGCAAACCACCACATACTGTGGCACTATAGGACATTTTTCATCCATATCTAGTGATCAAGTCTTGCAACTCATCGAAGGCTAATACCAGTGGTGCCTTGTTCGCTGTTACTACAGACCACCCCTTCTTCAGCGCTGAACGTATCACACTCAACCCTGGATTTCCAGTCTCCAAATCAACGGGGGATCCTTCAATCAGTAACTGTGCTTCAACTTTATTTGTGATACTTTCCGTTGTTTCACCAGGTAAATATCCGGCCAATTTGCTTACGTGATCGCCTAATCCCTTCAAGCTAATGAGCTCTTCAAAAGAATAGCCGATGTCATTTATAGCAATTCCTGATGAGTCAGCCACTGCGACAATAGTCAACTCCAAATTGTGCTTCTTAGAAACTTCTTCTTTTTTCTCCAATAGGATTTTCAACAGTCCTATGTTCACCGTACCCAGACCGATTAAAACTGTTCTCAACTATTTTAAGATTTATATAAAGCCTCCATTATTCTCTGAATATACGCAACCTCCTTTTCTCCGTATTCCTGATCAATAGAAACTTCCTGGTTGCTAACTTCCGATAAGTCAATATGCTTTGCAGCAGCTGGAAATCTTTTTTGTTTGTTCAGATGTCGAATAACCTTTTCTCCGGCGAAGTATAGTCTGTGCTCAAAATAGTCCAGGGTTTTTGGCTTACCTCCCATCTCCCATAGCTGTTCTTCAGAAATACCCAATTCCTCCGCGGTATACATTTCCCCTGTATTGTAGCCTTGAGTAAAGATGAAAAAGAGTCTTTCATCTTTTAAATAAATGTTGTGAGTTTCTTCATACCAATCAGCCATCCCAATGTGCTCAATCTTAATAATTTGCTCCTTTTCTGGGTCAAACCATGCCTTTATTTCAGGAGTATAGCCTTCATAAATATCGGGATCTGTATAATCATTTAATATCACCAATTGGCAGTTGTTCAGATTGACCTCAACTTCCGCATACCATTTTCGGATCTCCATTACCTGATCCTCAATTGATTGGGAGTTAGCGCCT
>JAJCYL010000196.1 GCA_029262955.1 Cytophagales bacterium
TCCAGGGATGGGATCTTATCATAGATCCTCTCTGACATTAATTATTGTACGGTAACCTTAATACTGGCTGCCATTGATTCACCATAAGATCTATGAACACCATCTGCAAACTGCAATGAAATAGTATAATCTCCAGGCTCCAGGGTTAGCTCCGTGTCAGTTTGGCCTTTGCCATAATGTATTGTGGTATCGCTAGGAGGAATAATCTCACCTTCGGGCCACATTGCTTGATTGATCAATATATGATGATGTCCAAAGCCTTCCTTCACTTCTCCAGCGGGCTCGACAGTCATTCCTTCGATCCCCATAACCACTTTAAATGTCGTGCCTACTGTAGCACCATCAGCCGGGCTTTTAAAGAATGCCGACTTTTTAATTTCCGTTACAACTGGCTCTGAGCTATCCTCTTCCTTCTCTTTTTTCTGTGGTCCACAGGCATATAAGAGTGTCAAACACACTACAACAATGCTAACTTTTTTCATTTTTAATTATTTAAGGTTCAAATCAAAAATAAAATTAGTTCAGGCTGCCGTCAAAAGAAAACCTTTATGAGAATAGTTGTTTCAAAACTTGAAGAGACTTCATTTTCCTAAAGTCTTCAAGATGACCATCGTAATAGTTCATTAAACAATTCAATGCTTGCCTTCTTAAGTCTATGGTGGTTGCTGGTATCTGTTTATTCTCTAAAAGTGCATCTATGTATTGAACAAGAGCTATTTCCCTCAAGGGGCTATTATAGCCGTAAGCATTAACTAAGCCAATACCAGATTCAATTTCGAATCCTGCAAATTTTGCAAGTTGAATAGAAAAATAAAGTGGAAAATGTTCTACCTCATCTTCAGCCAAATCAAGCCTAATGAGCTGATCTCTAATAAAATGAAATTTATTTTTGTCTTCCAGTCCTTCATCCTTTATAATTTTTGATATAAGTTCGACCCAAAATATAATGACCGCTGATTTCTTCATATCAAAAGGAATCTTAACAAAAGGATGTTCACACCGGCACTCCGAAATCCTCTGTATCGCCTTTTGCTCGTTCTTATAGACAACCAAATCCAACAATGTTAAGGGTTGGTAGAGTGCCATTCTTCCTTTGCTTTTACTGCTTCGCACCCCATTAACTATATAGGTTTGGAGGCCAAACACCTCAGTAAAGATTTTGACAATAATTGATGTCTCTCGAAACTTCAAGTGACTTAACACAATACCACGTGTTTTGAAGAGCATTCTATTATTTAATAGCTATTTACTTTTAATACCTTATCTGACAATGGCAATTTTCCCTACAAATGTTTCGTCTCCGTCTTGTGATGAACTAAAAACTAAATAAATTCCTGTTTCAGCCATTTTACCTCCAAAACTACGAGCATTCCACACGGCAGTACCCCCAGAAGCATTGACTTCCCATATTAGTCTTCCACCAGCATCTGTTATTTTTACAATGGCATCCTCCGCTAATCCTGATATACCAATTTCGCCGCTAAACCCCGGCCTTACGGGATTCGGAAAAATTTTGACGTTTCGATGCTTCTTCTCTCCCTGGGTAGAGGTTCCTCTAATTGAAACCAAACCTTTGGCAGTTGCCATAAAAACCTCACCTGTTAACGGATTTACCTCAATGTCAATAACCAAATTATCTGGCAATGGAGAGTTATCGAAGGTATAGTTTGCAATCAAATTTTCTCCAGATGGATCAAATAACCAAATGCCATTCTTCGTTCCAATCCATTTTCTATTTCCTCCATCCACTGCCAAGGCAGTTATGAATTCTTCTTCCAACAAGAATCTGTTCTCAAAAATGGGCTTTATCGCATCAAATCCACTATCCTGAAATAGGTCTCGGGATGTAGGGATAAAAGCTATCCCCTGGTTTGTACCTATCCACACCTGATCCTCACGATCAAATATGACATCGGTTACATTGCGGCTGGGAAGATCTCCATTTGAAGGAGTCAATAGATTGATTAAACCTTCCTCCTCGTCATTAAATACTAATATTCCTCCACCTTCATCCGGATCAAGCCTCATCCAGACATCATCCAATTCATTTATAGAAAGTGAAATAGGAAATTGGGCGGCCTGGCTATTGAAGCTGAATGAGGTCCAATTTCCCTGGGGATCTCTTTTGTGTAGTGGCCTGGGGCTGTCATAATTAGCTACCCAAAGATTACCCTGACTGTCAAAACCAACTCCGCTCAATAAGGTCTTTTCTCCATTGGATGAGACAAGAGGGCTTCCAGTGCTCGCCGAATTGGTCACCCGATTTCCTGAAACATCCAAAAGACCATCAGAAAATGACACTATTTTAACACCATCACTTATACCTCCAGTCAAGTCCGAAAGACTACCAAAGGCCACCTCTTCTGTCGAAATTACTTCCCAGGCTCCGTTTGTAAACACAGAATATTTCTCGATAGGGCTTGGGAAAACAATGTTGTCCTCAAATTTGCCGTGTATTGCATATACCTGATCTTCAAAAAAATAGATCTTGCTGATCTCATTAGAGGCGGGGCCTGCAATCGCAATGCTTTGAAAAACTCCTGTTTTACTCTGAAAAAGTCCTTGATTCTGATCCGCAATCCAGATTGTACCATCTTCATCATTCAATACATCTCCAGGGTGCTGGCTATTGGAGTAATTAATTTCCGTTGACTCCTGATTATTCAAATCATAAGAGATAAGTTTTTCCTCCAATGAAATGAAAACCTTCTTGTCATGAGTATTTAACGCGATTATAGGTTGATCAATATTAGGTATCTCTTGCCATTTATTATTTGTCAGGATAAAAATGCCCTCAGTCCCTGCCCCTGCTAACAGTGACTGGTCTGTTACATTCACAAAGTCAACTGATTCAGTTAATACCGGCAATGAGATGATCCGTGTCCAATTTTGGAAATCCAGCAAATTATCAATCCCAGATACATTCCCCGCTATGAGCCCCAAATCCGTGGCTAGGTAAATTGAGTCACTAAGAAAGACACTCTCATAAACTGAAGATCTTTCTCCTGCTGGACCAAGATTGAGGTATGTTTCTCTAATTTCCAATCTTCCCAAATCCAGAACCACCATACCAAAATCGGTTGATAAATAAGCGAATTCATTCAATACGGAAATGTGATTAATTCTTCGGGATCCGGTTAATTGGGCACTTATTATCTGGGTGAGATTAATAATTTCGTCGTCAGAGTAGAGGTCAATATTTCCAGTCTCATAACCGATAACTAACCAAGACTTTTCTGTTGTCGTAGAAAAAGCTAATGATGAAATATTTATATCACTTAGCCCATCCGTTCGTGTAATCCGATTAATACTATTATCCTCCTCATCGAAAAAAAACAGGCCATTATCGGTTGAACAATAAACCCGATTATCACCTCTAACAATCAGCCGAGTTTGCTGATAATTAAAATGACTGCGCCATTCTCCGATTGGGATAAGCACTTGTGCTTCCAACTCTATGGTCAGAGCTAAAGTGAGAATGACAAAATATTTCATTTCAGGTATAATGCACCAAAACAACGGTGCGGTTCTATTGATATTTTGAATAAAAATGCAATCATTAAACTTTCCCTAAATAAAAAACTCTGCGTTAGTGCATAGCCTCAAAGGTATACTCACTTAATCCGAATAGTTCATATGTGGAAATTTATTCTCGTCAGGTATAGCCACTGTGATATCCCCCTCAAGCTTAATTTGACAGGTGAGCCTCTCATTTATGGCCAACAAACCCTTTGCTCGGTATAGTTTTTCGGCATCTGTTAGACCACTCACGTTATCCATACCTTCCAAAACAATGGCTTTACATGTTGTACATTTTCCTTTACCCCCACAAGCATGCATCCAATCGATGTAATGCGCATGAATTCCTTTCAAAAGATTAGAATAATTAGGATCAATTTTTAACGTTTTGTTGAAGAGATTCGTTATGATAATCTGAGTCATAATTTAATACCTTTGCAATAGACGTAATTTTCTGAAGATAATTAAATGAGTGAAAGCAGACTAAATATAGAGGCTATCAAATCTTACAGTGAGATTGTTAGCCAACAAATTACAGATGATTTCTTTAAAACCAAGAAATCCATTTCTGGAAACGAAATCGTGTCTCTAACTCAGGTTAAACAGATCAACTATTTCATTCTTAAGAATCTTTTTACAAAATGGCAATCGGAGGTGACCCGATTGGAAAGCCCATTTTTTGACTATAAAAATGATGAGGTACGTAAATCAATGAAACAATTGATGAATGTCCTTTCGAAAAATATAGTCATTGAAGAAAGTAACTTTAAGTCTATATTATCCGAATCCATTTCAGAGACATTATTCATCATTTTGTCGCCGTATGACTATTACCATAAGAACATAGAGGAGAGCCCGTCACTAACAATAAAATATCTAAGGTCTCAGGCCAAATACATCTGCATAAATAAGCATCTCTACATGCTGCTTCTCGAGGCCTTGGAGAACGAAGGAGATGATAGTGTATTAGACAATCAACTGGTTAATGATAAGCTGGATGCCATTTTCAAAAGTACGGCAGAAGGTCCCGAAGACATTGATGGTTATTTGACCGAATTTTCTAAAATTCAACCTCTTGAAGCGGCCGATTTTTTTGTCGACGACATCACTCTAACTCCAACTGAAGAAGCCAAAATTGATGAAATCCAAAATAATCTTTTCCAGGATTTCGAAGAAATGGATGAACTGGCCATAGAGAAATCTCGCCAACAGTTGAATGATCGGTTTGCCAATGAGCAAAAGACACTCAATGAAAAATTAGCTACTGAAACAGTAGACATAGCCACGGCTCATCTTGAAAAGAAAGTTGATAGCATCCATAAAAGTATTTCGGTCAATCAAAGATATCTCTTTGTTAAAGAGCTCTTTGATGGCAAATCAGATGTATTCGATAACGCGATAATTGAAGTCAATGATTGTGAAACGTTTGAAGACGCCGTCGGACTTTTAGTGCAAAACTATGCCCGTGTTTATCATTGGAATATGCAGTCTTCCGAAATAAAAGATCTGCTGAAGATTATCATCAAAAAATTCAAATAGCCTATCCTCTTTGAAGTACCTGCATTCTATGTGAATCCAATTTTAGCAGGATGAACAATAGAATGGTGAAGGACCATAGTGATGAGCCCCCATAACTAATAAATGGAAGGGGAATTCCGATAGTTGGAAACAGCCCGATGGTCATCCCGATATTGGTAACAAAATGGAAAAAGATAATCCCAGCCACCCCATAACCGTATGCCCTGGCGAATGTGGACTTTTGTCGCTCAGCGATTGCAATAACTCTTAAGATTAAAAAAGTAAATAGGGCCAGAAGCACAGAGCTTCCAATCCAGCCGTGCTCTTCTCCTATTGTACAAAAGATAAAGTCAGTACTTTGTGCGGGAACAAAGTCAAACTTGGTTTGAGTACCTTGTAAAAATCCCTTGCCCCAAAATCCTCCGGAACCAATGGCAATCTTGGATTGGGTAGCATTCCATCCAATTCCCAATGGGTCAATATTGGGATTAACCATCACCATAATCCTATTCAACTGATGAGGTTTTAATACTTCAGTCATCACGAAGTCCACACTTCTGACAGTCCCGGTAATTATTATTGCGGATACAATAACAACTGCAGTTCTTTTATTATTTCTGGGATTGAGAGCAATTATGAGTAATGTGATGACCACTATAGTGATCATAATAAGTGTTTGACTCACCAGAAGTGTGAGAACCAGAATGGCTATTAGTGTCAAACCGATAATGACGTACAAAGAAGAAATCCCCTCCCGATAAAGCACAATGATTAAGGCTCCAAAAACCATTGCTGTACCCACATCGCCCTGCATCATGGTCAGAAAAAATGGTGCTAATACAATCCCAAAGGCAAGCATTTGGTCTTTGAGCTTATCCAATCGTTTATGGCCATCACCGAGAAATTTGGCCAAGGCAAGTACTGTGGCAAATTTTGTAAACTCCGAGGGCTGAAAGCCCAATCCCGCAATTTGGAACCATGACTTCGATCCGGCAACTTCTTTACCAAATAGAAGCACGATGACTAAGAGGGCTATGAAAAAGAAGTAGATAACATAAGCGAAAGAATCATAGAACTTAAAATCCAGTGTAAGTACACCGACAATGATTAAAAGTGCGGCCCCAATGAATACAAGTTGCTTCCCCGAATCTGTTCCCAGGTCAAATAGGCTATGTCGTACAGTATCATCAAAAACTGCGGCATAGATATTCAACCATCCCATTATAACCAGGATAAGATAGACCATAACTGTAGTCCAATCTATTTCGCCTTCTTGTCGATTTAGCCTCAATCCAGAAATTCTCCTTTCAATACATAATCCTCAAGCCACTTGCGTGAAATTTCTCCTTTCAAATAATCTTCTATTAATAGACTCGCAATGGAAGCAGCAGCTCTTCCTCCCCAGCCAGAATTTTCAACAAATACAGATATGGCAATTTTTGGATCATCTTTGGGAGCGAATGCCATAAATACGGAATGATCTTCCCCATGAGGATTTTCCACCGTACCAGTCTTTCCACAGATTGCGATGTCTTTTATAATTGCTCGACCAGCTGTTCCAGAAAGGGCCTCCTCCATTGCATCAATGACAATATCATAATACTCTTCCTTGATACCTGTTACTTTGGGTTCTAAATATGTACTTGCAAGGTCATGGTTTTTAATCATATGGGGTGGATAATAGAAGCCTCGATTACCCACGATTGCAGCCAAATTAGCCATTTGAATAGGATTCAGTAATATTTCTCCCTGCCCAATACTGAGTGAATAAATGTTTGAAAACCCCCACCTATTATTACCATATAAACGATTGTAGTAATCTGAGCCAGGAACAAATCCTGGCTTCTCATTGGGAATATCAATACCTAAATGAATGCCTAACCCAAATTTATGCAGTTGTTCCTTCCATTTATCAACACCCAATCTGGCATCGGCATAAGGGTTTTCCGAAAGCTGCTGCCTTATTATTCGACGAAATACCTGATAGAAGTAATTATTAGAGGAAAATTTAATGGCATTGTGCATGTCATAATAACCGGGTGGCGCATGATCACCAATAAGTTGGCCAGAGCAGTAAATCTCTTCATTGGGTTTTACAACTCCGTCCTGCATAGCAATTAAAGCCTGGACAGTTTTAAATATTGATCCTGGGGGGTACATTGCCATCAGGGGTCTATTGAACAGTGGCTTAAGTGAATCCTGTTGTAGCATTTTATAATTCTTACTGAAATTCTTTCCGGTAAGAATATCAGGGTCATAAGATGGAGCAGAGACAAATGTCAATATTTCTCCAGTCGAAGGTTCGATAGCCACCACACTCCCAACCTTGCCCTCTATTAACTTTTCGGCATAATTTTGAAGCTGAAGATCAACGGTCAATACCAGGTCACGACCTGGTTGCGAGAGGGTATCATAGGCACCATCTTTAAAGCTGCCTTTTTCAATACCTCTTACATTAACCATCTTGTAGCTTACCCCTCTCTGGCCACGTAGTTCATCTTCATAAGCTGCCTCCAGCCCACTAATTCCTACGAAGTCCCCTGATTTATAAAACCTTGTGGTATCACTGTCTAATTGACGACGACTAATTTCGCCAATGTATCCCAAGGCAATGTCCAAACTATTGTACTGATAATTTCTGTCTGTTCTCGCCCTGATGTGAAATCCGCGATATTCAACTAAACGATCTTGGATCAATGCGAATTGTTCATTGGTTAGTTGCTCTACAAATTTCGAAGGGAGAATTGATGAGTACTTATTTGCATCGGCAATCCTTTCCTTGAATTCCTCCGGTGTAATGCCAACCAGATTGCAAAATGATAGGGTATCAGAAAGGCTTACTTCCTGAGGAACAATCATTAGATCATAAATGGGTGAATTAAAAACCAGGAGCTCCCCATTTCTATCATAAAGGAGACCTCTATAGGGGTATTCGGTAACTTTTTGTACGATATTATTCTCAGCTGCTAACTTATAAGTGCTGTCAAGTATTTGAATTGAGAATAATCTAACAGCAAAAACAATAGTGACAATAACTATTGCTATTTGAATAAAAATCCGTCTTTCATCATTCATATTCTTCTACTTGGCTTTGTCAACAGATATTGTAGAATGAGGGCAACTACAAATGTAAAAATACTGCTGAATAACGCTTTACTAAAGGTGAAGAAGAACAGGTTCCAGCTGCCTGATTCAGTGAAAAAAACTACCAGGTGGTGAATTAAAATCATCGGAAAGCAAAAAACCACAAACCAGGTCAGCCCCATTCCCCTTACATTTAATGGTGTGCCCGACTCATAACTACCGCCAGTAGTCCTTTGAAAGTAATATGGCCTTAAGAACATGATCAAGACACAGGCAGAAGCTTGAATACCTTGGGTATTGTAGAATAGGTCCACTGTTAAGCCAACAAAGAACCCAGCGGCAATAAGGACTAAGTTTCCAATTTCAATGGGCAGCAATAAAAGCCCTATGACATAGATAAAATTGAAGGAAACGTCATAAAAAGCCAATTGTTTAAATATTAATACCTGAAGAAGCAAGTAAAAAATAAGGCGGGTAATATGACTTGATAAATTACGAATCAATTTATTGCTGCGGCATTTTGTTCCAAAGAATCCTTTTGTACCGCTAATTTATTTTCAACTACTGTTACATAGTTTAATTGACTAAAGTCGGTAGCTAATTTTATTCGAATATCATGAAATGTAGCATTTTGAGAAGTGTTAATTTCCTCAACAATACCCACCAGCTGATCAGCCGGGAATATCGAATTGTATCCTGAAGTGGTTACAGAGTCGCCCTTATTCAAAAAAACATGTCTGGGCACATATAAAAGATTAGCAAACCCAGGATCTCTTCCATCCCAGTTGGTCGTACAAAAGGTGCCAGACCGGTTATGGACTGCAGAAACCAAAAAGTCTGTATGGAGAAGAGAGACAACGATGGAAAAGTTCTTAGAGGCTGATCTAATTTTTCCCACAATCCCGTCTACTCCGATAACTCCTTGATTAGCTAAAATCCCGTCCTTGATTCCTTTATTTAATGTTAAATAATTGTTGAGTTGTCTAAAACTGTTGTTCACAACTTTAGCTGATAGATAGTTATAAAGTGTGTCTTTACTGCTCCCGGCAACTTGTGTAGCATCAACTTGTTCCTCAAAAAGAGCCAGACGCTCTTTTAATGTGGCAATCTCTATGGACAACACCTCGTTCTGTGACTTCAAACTAAAATAATCGGAGACATTCGTCGTAGTTTCAACTACACTTCCGACCAGGACATTTGAAGAATTAATGAAGGCAGCCTTGTGATAATTTTGATTTTGAACAATTAAAAAGGCACTCAGGCTTTCAAATACTAGGAATACAAAAAACGCCCTGTAATTATAAATGAAAAGTAAAAGTTGGCGCATTTATTTTATTGCATTAGCACTGCTTTATAATGATTAAGATTTTTCAGTGCCATCCCGGTACCTCTAACTACGGCTCTCAATGGATCTTCGGCAATGTGAATGGGGAGTTTTGTCTTCATAGCCAATCTCTTATCAAGGCCTCTCAATAGTGCACCCCCTCCTGTTAAATGAATGCCGTTATCATAAATATCTGCTGAAAGTTCCGGTGGTGATATTTCAAGAGCCTTTAAAACTGCCTCTTCAATTTTTGATACAGATTTGTCAATGGCAAAGGCTATCTCAGAGTAGGATATTTTGATCACCTTTGGAATACCTGTCATCAGGTCACGGCCTCGAATCTCATAATCATCAGGAGGCGAATCCAATTCAGTTAATGCAGAACCAACCTCGATTTTAACTTTCTCGGCAGACCTCTCTCCAATGAGAAGGTTGTGTTGACGACGCATGTAATCGAGTATGTCCTTATTGAACATGTCTCCGGCTACCCGAATGGATTGATCACAAACAATTCCGGATAAAGCAATGACGGCAATTTCCGTAGTTCCACCTCCGATATCCACCACCATAGATCCAACCGGCTGCTCAATGTCTACCCCAATACCTATTGCAGCAGCAATTGGCTCATGAATCATATAAACTTCCTTTGCCCCGGCATGCTCTGCTGAATCTCTTACCGCTCTTTTTTCAACCTCTGTAATCCCTGAAGGGATACAAATCACCATTCTGTGCGAAGAAGGAATCCAACGCTTGTTATTGCCATCAATCATTTTGATCATGCCGCGAATCATATGCTCAGCAGCATGGAAATCTGCAATTACTCCATCTTTCAATGGACGGATGGTTTTGATATTATCGTGAGTCTTTTCATGCATCTGCATCGCCTGACGACCAATAGCAAGGACCTTGTTGGTGTTCTTATCAATTGCAATAATTGATGGTTCATCAACAACAATTTTGTCTTTACTGATTATAAGTGTATTAGCGGTTCCAAGGTCAATGGCTATATCGTTGGAAAAGAAATCAAATAATCCCATTTGCAGTTTTCAAAATGAGCCACAAAAATAATATTAATACCCGTGTGACTAAGCTAATGTGAAATTAAACTATTAAAATCATCATACAATTGAAGACAGGTCACAACCAGGCGCTTATCAATGCTTGAAATGTCTGAATCCAGTAAAGACCATCGACATATCATGTGCATCACAAAAATCAATTGATAACTGATCCTTTACCGAGCCACCAGGCTGAATTACACAAGAAACTCCCTGCTCTTTGGCAATTTCAACGCAATCAGGAAACGGAAAGAAAGCATCAGAAGCCATGGCTGCACCTTTTAATGAAAACCCGAATTTATCCGCTTTTTCTATGGCGTGATTTAAAGCATCTACCCTGGAAGTTTGGCCAACACCGCTTGCGAGTAATTGGTTTTCAGATGCGAATACAATGGCATTCGATTTGGAGTGCTTTACAATCTTATTAGCAAGAAGTAACGCCCTTTCTTCTTGCAAAGTCACCCCTTTCTTAGTTACCACCTGCAAATCTGATTTTGTCTCAATTTTTGAATCTTTGTCTTGGACCAAAAAGCCATTAAGGACTGATTTAATTTGTATATCCTGCTCAGCCCTCGCTTTTTGAACCAGTAGGATTCTATTCTTCTTACTTTTCAAAATTTCCAAAGCATCATCCTCAAAACCTGGCGCAATTAAAACCTCAAAGAAAAGTTTATTAATCTCTTCAGCTACAGCCAGATCTATGGATAAATTGGTTGCCAAAATTCCGCCAAAAGCTGATGTTGGATCGCCGGCCAGGGCTTTGGTGTAGGCCTCAAACGCATTGTCGGCAATAGCAAGACCGCATGCATTGGTGTGTTTAATAATGGCAAAAACAGAGTCTTTAAAATCCTGAACCAGCGAGACCGCGGAATCAATATCCAGCAAATTATTATAAGAAATTGCTTTCCCGTGAAGCTGCTCAAATGCTTCGTCCAACTGCCCATAAAATTTGCCCTCTTGATGTGGGTTTTCACCGTATCTGAGATCCTTCTTGATCCGTTCACTAACCTTTAGACGCTGAATGTTCCGATCACTATTAAAGTAATTGAATATTGCCGAATCGTAGTGTGAAGAAATGTCGAATGCGGCGGCGGCAAATTTTCGTCTTATTGCTAAATCTGTCGTGCATCCATCCGACATAGTTTCTAGCAACTCCCCATACTGCTCTCTTGATGAAACAATAACCACATCGGCAAAATTCTTGGCGGCAGCTCTGATTAAAGAAATTCCACCAATATCAATTTTTTCAATGATCCCATCCTCTGACGCTCCCGAAGCCAGTGTTTCTTCAAAAGGGTACAGATCTACAATCACTAAATCAATTGCTGGAATTTTGAACTCTTCCATTTCCTGTTGATCAGTAGTGTTTTCAGACCTATTCAATATTCCACCAAACACTTTGGGATGCAGGGTCTTGACCCGCCCTCCTAAAATTGATGGATAACCTGTCAAATCTTCAACCGCTTCTGCTTCAAAGCCACATTTTTTAATAAAATCAAGGGTTCCTCCTGTGGAAAGAATCTTTACCCCATTTTGATGCAGCTCTTTGACTATAGGCTCAAGACCCTCTTTATAAAAGACTGAAATTAATGCGGTTTTTATCTGCTTGCGATCCATTTACTAAAAAATAAGGATGCAAAAGTATTGTTTTTCAAGCCCTTAACAAGAGTGCATGCTAAGGTTCCTCTCCAAGAATTGTTTTCTCTAGTGTTGGCGGGAAGTGTTTATACTCAAGTTCATGAACTTTGGATGCAAGAGTGTCACTGTTATCCCCACTTTCAACTTTACACCTGGCCTGGAAAATAATTTGACCTTGGTCATATTCGTCATTTACCAGGTGAATGGTAATGCCAGATTCTTGATCGCCAGCTTCGATTACAGCTTTGTGCACATGTGCACCATACATCCCCTTACCTCCATATTTGGGCAACAATGATGGGTGCAGATTCACAATCTTATTCGGGTAAGCGGAAACTATGTCTGATGACAACAACCAAAGAAATCCCGCGAGGGCAATCCAATCTATTGCTTCACTTTTTAAAGCATCCTGAACACGACGGGTTTTCTTTAAATCATTCCGATCAAACAATACGACAGGAACTGACCACCTTTCAGCTCTTTCAATAACACCGGCAGAGGGATTATTACACAAGAGTAGCTGGATCTTTATTGAAGAATGATTTTTAAAGTATTCAAACAACCTCTCGGCATTCGTGCCGTTTCCAGAGGCAAATACTGCCACTCTCTTATGCATCAGACATTATTTTATTAGAAAAGGGCAATACTAATTATTCCAGTCAACATGATAAAATTGGCAAAATCTCCTAAAAGGGCAAAGCTCCTTTGTGTATCAGCTTTAACCAGCAGGTAAATAAAATAAACGAAAACAGGAATTAGAATTAAAAAGTACGTCACCGCTACCCCATTATCAATGTTGTATAAAAACAAGCTTAACGCTATAAATGAAAACATAATGACGGCATATATTAGCATTTTGGTCCCTCGGATACCAAGAGCTGATGGAAGCGCATAAGATCCAAACTTCTCTTCTCCTTTGATGGCTTCAAGATCTTTCACGATTTCTCTGATCACATTGATAACAAATGCAAAAAACGCATAGGCATAGACCAGACCCCCAAGGTTATTGTAGAAGATAGCCACAATCAATAGAGACGATCCTGATAATGCACCAATAATCACATTTCCCAAAAGCGGTAATCGCTTGAATTGATTTGAATGCAACCAGAGCAACAAACTGGAAAGGATATGGATTGCCGCAATTTTCAGGGATAAAAACAATCCTATAAGAACGGCAAATCCGTTCAAAGTAAAATAAGATGCCAATACATATCGTCTTGAAATCAATCTTCCTACAATCACTTTCTTAGGACGATTGACATAATCAATTTTAGTATCATAGTAATCGTTGATAATATACCCGGCACCAGCAATCATGGACGTACTGGCAACAAGGAGTAAAAATTTAATATCTGTAATCACTCTCAACCATTCTGACTTGCCCTGAACCAAAAAAATGGCAGTAATATATTGAGTTAGACCTATCATGATCAGGTTAGGAACACGAGTGAGTCTGAAAAAACTCATTACTGCGTAAAACTTCGAAATCACTGATATAGCCAATTTTGGACCTATTTGTTGAGATTAGCCGGACAACCTTTCAAAGCTGAAAATAATTATTGTTAGAGCCTCGCCTGAATTGAAATTTAATCCTTCGATGTATAAAAAAATTATTACCGCCCTTCTCCGAAACGAGTTTTTATAGTAATAGCTCTAGGCTTACTTTTGGACACTCAAAAAAATCATCTAATGAGGAAACTGTTATTTGTTATCCTGATCGTAGCTGCGTTTGGCTGTGACCAAGGAACTAAAGATTATCTCATCACTATAAAGACTTCACATGGCGATATGAAAGCCATCCTTTATGACGAAACTCCTCTACATAAAGAGAATTTCGTGAAATTAATAAAGGAAGGTTTTTATGATAGCTTGATTTTTCATCGCGTGATTCAAAATTTCATGATCCAGGGGGGCGATCCTGATTCTAAAAATGCTCCTCCTGGTGAAGTTTTTGGTTCAGGTGGTCCTGAATATACCATTCCAGCCGAATTCAATCCCAAGTTATTTCATAAAAAGGGCGCAATCGCTGCAGCCCGCCAAGGCGATAATTTAAATCCTGCAAAAGAATCAAGTGGTAGCCAATTCTATCTTGTACAAGGCATTGTGTCATCAAAGGAACAATTGACAACCGACTTTAATAACCTGGCCGCTGGCGTCGGGCAATACCTGGAAGCCACTGGCGATACCATTTTAAGAAATGAGCTAATTGCACTATATCAGGGAAATCCTCAAGGATATATGGCAAAATTAGCAGAATTGGCACCTACAATGGAGGCCGAGCTTAACACATCTTATACCAAAAACTTTCCTGTGGATAGATTAGAAGCATATACTACCATTGGTGGGGCGCAGCATCTCGACGACCAGTACACAGTTTTTGGTGAAGTAGTTGAAGGACTTGAGGTAATAGACAAGATCGCCGGACAACAAACTGATCAAAGTGACAGGCCTTTGGCAGACATCTACCTGACAATGACCCTCGAAGAAGTTTCCCGGTCAGAAATAAGCAGTAAATATGGCTATCAATACCCTTCGCTTAATCAATGAAATTCCTGATCACAGGAGCCAATGGTCTGCTCGGACAGAAATTAATTAGTCTCCTTAGTTCGGATGAAAGTGGGGGTCATTCACTTATAGCTACTTCGGTAGGCCCCAATCGAAACAGCAGTACTCGTGGCTATGAGTATTGTCAACTGGACATCACAAATGGCGAGATAGTTTCACAGGTTATCCATCGGTATAATCCAGATGTGGTGATCAATACTGCAGCTATGACCAACGTGGATCAATGCGAGACTGACAAAGAGGGCTGCTGGAACTTAAATGTAAATGCAGTAGCGCATCTGGTAAAAGCCTGTGATCAAAATCACTGCAAACTCATTCATTTAAGTACCGACTTCATTTTTGATGGGCTTGATGGTCCATATATTGAGGAGGCCAATCCTAATCCTCTGAGTTATTATGGTGAGAGTAAATTTGCGAGTGAGAAAGTCCTAATGAATAGCAAAATTCAATGGGCTATTGCAAGGACGGTGTTGGTCTATGGCATTGTGAGCGACATGAGCCGATCCAACATTATTTTGTGGGTTAAGAAAAGCCTGGAGGAAGGCAAACAAATTAAAGTGGTTACCGATCAGTGGAGAACCCCAACATTGGCAGAGGATTTAGCTATGGGTTGCTATTTAATTGGTACCAGGGAGCAAACTGGGATTTTTAATATCTCTGGAAAAGATCTCCTCACCCCTTATGATATGGCTATTATGGTGGCCGATTATTACAAGCTGGATAAAAGTCTAATCGAAAAAGCAGATAGCTCCACTTTCTCTCAACCGGCAAAAAGACCAGCAAAAACAGGATTTATTATTGATAAAGCACGAGACCTCCTTGGTTATGACCCTCACACCTTCGAGGAAGGAATTGAACTGGTCAAATCGCAAATTGAAAGCAATTAATTAGCTTTAATGGACAAAATGATTCAACATGAGAAAGTTGCCAATCGCTGTTCTTGTTCTTTTATTGGCCTGCGGCCCGAGTAAGCCCACGGAAGAATACATCCGGGAAATAGAGAACTGGAAAGTTGACCGACTAAAGGATCTGAAGGGTGAGAAAGGCTATGTGAATCTGGCTGGACTTTTCTGGCTAAAGAAAGGTAAAAACTCCTTTGGTAGTTCTGAGCATAGCGACCTCGTATTCCCAGCTAGTAAGTCACCTGAAAATCTTGGTTCTTTTATTTTGCAAAATGACAGTGTAACTATGGTCATTTCAGGTAACCCAGGAGTTACTTCCTCGGGAAGTGTGGTGGCGGAACAAACCCAGGCCTATAATGGAGATATGGAAAATACGCTTGAATTTAATTTGGGCAGCCTGCGCTGGACGGTGATTAAGCGAGGTGAGCAATTTGGAGTTCGGTTGAGGGACCTGGAGCATGAAAACTTGACAAATATGGATCCGATTGAATTTTTTGACCTTGATCCTAACATGAGGGTGGTTGCTGATTTCGTTCCTTATGATCCTCCCAAATTCGTAAAGACGGCCAATGTTTTAGGAATGGTATATGATGCCGAGGTACCGGGCCTACTAAAATTTGAACTCAAGGGGCAGAAATATGAAATGGAACCCAATCTGGATGGTGACCTGCATTTAAGGTTTACCGATGAAACCACTGGAGAAGAAACATACGGTTTAGGAAGATACCTACATGCCGATATGCCAGATGAAAATAATAAAGTAGTTGTTGATTTTAACAGGGCCTACAATCCTCCTTGTGCTTTTACTGAATTTGCTACCTGCCCGATTCCACCGAAAGCCAATCATATTGCCTTTAAGCTCATGGCTGGGGAGAAGAATTTTGACTTGACGCATTAGTCATACTATGCTCGGAGCCATAGTATGACTGCCCCGTCAATTAATTTATTTCCGCTCTCTTCTTCCAATACCTCATTAATCCCGCCACACTCATCCAAGCCGGATTGGCCGCTCCATACCTATCGATTTCATTCTTAGAGAGTCCCTTACTGGATAGCTCTTCGTCAACGTATGCCTGAAACTTTGGTGTTATCTCACTTGCATCTGCCCCATTATCGTACTGCAATTTCATCCAGCCTGACCAGCTATCCAGACATTCCTCCAGCTCGTTAAGGTGCTCTTCGATATTGTCAAAATCTCCAAAATGAGTAAGGTATATCTTCTCTAAATTCAAACTGCGGATCAAAGCGATTGACGCTTTCCAGTCTTCAATGTTTATATCGGGTGGTGGACAAGGTGGAACTACCGGTCCATCGTTGATTTTAACCCCAGCTACATCTCCCGTAAAAAGCATGTCCTCCAGTTGCCAGGCAATGTGATGAACTGCGTGCCCAGGTGTATGGTGGGCAATAAATTTTAGTTTACCAATGTGCAGGGTCTCTTCATGAGGAATTTGATATAGATGATCCTTTGGTATCGGCTCTAATGAACCCCAGAGCGAATCCATCTTGTCCTGATAAATGCGTTTGGCCGATTCGTATAACCTGGAGGGATCTTCCATATGTTTAGCTCCACTCGGATGTAAATAGATCTTTGCACCCTGTCTGGCCAATGCCCAGGCTGCCCCGGCGTGATCGAAATGAATGTGCGACAGCAACACATGTTTAATGTCGGCTATGTCATAACCCAAGTGATTAATTCCTTCCTCCAACGCCTTATAAGTAGAATGCGGACCTGTCTCGATCAATACCGGCCCTTCGCCTGACTCGATGAGAAATGATGCGATGGCCCTCGAAAAGCCTTGAAACTTTAAATCAATAACATTAACCATAGTTTGTGAAGTTAATCCACGCAAATAATAATTTGCAGATAATTAGATTTCAAGATACAAGATTATAGACTTATGTGCCTAATTCTTAATCTGACGATAACCAAAGTCTATTATCTTTTATCTTGGCTCTATAATCCTGAAACTGCGCTAACCTTGTATTAATAAGGGTTTGTCACATTGAGCTTGTCGAAACGTCCTTTTAATTCACGGATCATGAGTTTCGACAGGCTCAACCTGACAGTTATTTTTGACAGGAGTTTTTGAGCTGAGAATCGTTCTAACACAAATCATAATTCTTATATCTTAGCTCTTATATTATAAATCGATGAAAGAATACTTCCAGGACCATATGCCCGAGAATGTCTGCTTTGGCTGTGGTATTCATAATCCAGATGGACTTCATATTAAAAGCTATTGGGATGGGGAAGAAGCAGTTTGCAATTGGGAGTCTCAGGAAAAATTTCATGGTTGGGCAAATCTGCTCAATGGAGGCATTATTGCCACTATAATAGACTGCCATTGTATGTGTACCGCCATGGCGCATTCTTATAAATTAGAGGGCCGATCCTTAGATTCAGAGCCCGAGTATCGTTATGCCACTGGTACTTTGAACATCAAGTACCTTAAGCCAACACCAAATGATAAGCTCCTGCAATTGCGAGCAACAGTTATTGAAGTCAAAGGGAAAAAGACCGTTCTGGAGTGCGGTTTATACAGCGAAGGCGTCAAAACCGTTGAAGCCCAAGCCATTGCCATTCGCGTTTTCGACGGCAGTCAACATGATGGTGGCAATCTATTTAAATGATAGGTTATTCTATTTAATAAGTAAGCGTTTTTGAGCCAACTGATCATCTGAGCTTAGCAATACAACGTGCGATTCAGAGTAAAGAACCGAATAATGACTTGTGAGGAATTAATGCCTCAGTCTTCTCTCAATTAAATAGATCACGAAGATCAAAATGCCTATGGGTAGAATAACCGATAACAGCCTTGCTATAATTGAGTTACCAAAATAATACAGTGTTAGGGCAATTAATAAGCTGATTATTCCCGCTACAACAATATACATCTTAGACAATCGCTGAGCTAACTCCCAACTCTCTTTCGATTTTAGAGCTGCTTTTGAACGGTAACCATACTTGCCGTGTAATTTTGTGGGCGGGTATAAATTGAAAGCCAATCCCACCAGGAGGACGATGCTACTGGTAACCAAGTAATCAATCATTGGATTGAATTTCTTTTTGATCGAATAATTGTGCTTTGTAGGCAACCGCTCCTTCCGGACTGTCTTCATTAAAGACCCAAAACTCCATCCAAATATCTCCATTAGCATAATAATAGAGTTGAGTGAGGCCGCTGTATCCGGTCACGTAATTTGCAAATCCTTTCTTTTTCACAAATTCAGTCTTAGCTCCGGAACCGCTCACAATGTACTCAACATTATTCCTGGTCATGTGCTGTAGGGCATGCTCATGTCCAGCCGCGTGAATAGTCCTGGGATGTTTTTCAAAACTTGTTACCATCTCGGCCATTATGGCTTTATATCTTTTATTAGTAGCATCCTGGATGTTACCAAACCATTTGCGATAAGCCGGGTAGAATGAACCGATCACAGGAAGTGGGATTAACAGTCCTTTTTTCATATCTGTCAGCGGGAATATATGCTGCTTAATATGGAAGACTCCTCCATGACTCCCGTAGGTCAAGACCGGGTGATGGGCAACAAAAAGGAGATTCTTGTCCATATTATTATCCACAATGTCTGCGATGGCGGCCATCACTTCAGCATTGTTCTTATACTCACAATGCTGACTTTTTGAAAGGTTAGTTTCTTCATGAAGTAACCACTCCGTATCAATCATTACTAGAGACAAATCCTCAAATAAGGACACTTCAACCGGACCAGGACAGGCATTCTTTGGGTTATAAGCTTGATCCTGTCCAAGATAATTGGCTATAAACTGCTGCTGTTCCAGTATGTTAGTTCTGCCTTGACGTTTGCCTTTGGCCCAATCGTGATTTCCTGGAACAATAAATCCTTTTGTTGCAGAATTGACAATCACATCCAGTTGGGGCTTAAGCTTTCCTTCCATTTCCTCTCTTTTGGAATCCGTCTCTACCGGTAAACCCAAAGGATAAATGTTGTCTCCCAAAAAGACTACGGCCGATTCCTGTCCAAACTGGTCAAGTCGTTGGGATGCTTTGTCCATCACCGCCTGCATATAGCGTTTATGTTCGCCGGCATCACCAATTAAGATAACTGAGTAATCTAGTTCACCTTCAACTGGCTGCGCCATCAGACGTCCAATGGCTTGAATGGCTATAAGTAATACTAGGAAGATTTTCATTTTATAAGAGAATACTTCAAGATATAACCACGGTCGCCTTCACCTTCACTGGAAATGTACATAGTTCCATCAGGAGCAAAACAGAGACCCTCAGGTTGTGTTAGTAAACTTGGTGGAATAGTGTATGATTCAAGTATTTCTCCTTGAGGGGATACAACGAGCATAATATTGCCAACCGAAGCAAGAATATAATAGTTCCCATCAATAGGGCTTACCGCGATAGCAGATGGCTTGAAAAGCAACCTTTTGTCATCATAGGAATTTTCCGGCAAATTCTTTTTATAAAAATTTCTACGTTCCTTTTCCGTAATTATGAAAACTGGGATTTTATCTAATTTCATTTCCTTCAAATTAAATCGATAGACTCCCCGCGAGTCTTTATTTTTGTCACCACTAATCCCCGCGGTTCCCTTGGTAACCAAAAGAAGGTCGTTCGTAGTTGAATCATAGCCCAATCCCTCAATGTCGTTTTTAGATTTTAAGGGAGTTTCAAATTTGGTGGCCTGCCGTTTTTCCGTCTCAAAATCTACTGGTAACTGAAAAAGATCTCCGTTACTCTTCACTATATATACGGTATCTTTAACGATCTCAATGCCTTCATAATCACCACTATATTCGAATAAAGTGGTGTGATCAATTTCTTCTGTCACCAGGTTGTAGAAAAAAACTTTCCCGTTTTCATCCTGTACACATGCCAATATGTCGTCCTTATAATAGGACAAGGCGGATATTTCCTCCAATATATAAGGCAATAAATACTTTTTTTCTGGGCTTTTTATATCATACTTTGCCTTGCCATTTTGAACCACCTGGTAAAGGCTATCCGCGGCAGACCTTCTACTCCCACCAGATTTAGTACACCCATAGGGTAACAAAATCGTCAGGATTATCATTGAAATGACGATTGAGATTAGTTGATATTTCCGTTCTATAATCATGTATTGGAATCCATTCTTATTATATACTAAATTCTGACACTCATTGTTAAATAAATATTAGCCTTTATTCTTTAATTTCACTGACAGGAACGGCAAATGAGCAAAGAAAACGAAATTGTTGTTGAAGCTAAGCAGTACGCTGAGGAAATCCTAAGCAAAAAACTTCCGGAAGTACTGACTTATCACAATCTGGGTCATACCTATGACGTGGTTGGTGCAATTTCAGTAATTGGTGCCAATGAAGGGCTAAACAAAGGGGAATTGGAAATAGCCATCCTTGCTGGTTGGTTTCATGATATTGGTCTCAGCATTAGCCTTGAAAACCATGAGGAACATGGGGCAAAGCTGGCCAGGGAATTCTTAACTAAGAACAACTACGATAAAGATAGAATTGATCAGGTGGCTACTGGGATTATGGCCACACAAATGCCTCAGTGTCCTAAGAACAAGATCCAACAGGTAATATGTGACGCTGACCTCTATCATTTATCAACAGTAGAGTATTTTAATAAAGCGGCATTATTAAAAGAAGAATGGGAAAAAATAGAAGGAAAGAAGATTGGCAAAAAGAAATGGTTGAAAACCAACAAGGACTTTTTATCTGCACATCAATACTTCACGAAGTACGGTAAAAAAGAATTCTCAGAAGGAATTCAAAGAAACCTTGAATTGATTGATAAAAAATTAGCTATGAGCAATGACAAAAAACAGGTTTGGAAGCTGGAGAATAAAATCGAAAAACTTGAGGCTAAGCTTCTAAAATCTAAAGAAGACAATCCTGAACGAGGTATGCAAACCATGTTTCGCATCACCTCAAAAAATCACCTGGAACTCAGTGCCATGGCTGATAGCAAGGCAAACATCATGATCTCAATTAACTCGATCATTTTGTCTATCCTGGTTTCAGTTCTTTTTAGAAAACTGGAAGAATTTCCACACATGATCGTACCCACGGTATTTTTAACTGTCGTCTGCCTGATCACTATTGTGTTTGCCGTATTAGCTACCCGTCCTAACATTTCCAGAGGTACATTCACTCGTGAAGACATTCACAACAAAAAGACCAACCTCTTATTTTTTGGTAATTTTCACAGTATGGGCCTTAACGATTATACCTGGGCCATGAATGAACTGATGAAAGATGGTGAATATCTTTACAATAGCCTGATTAAAGACATCTACTTCCTGGGCAACGTACTTGGGAAGAAATATAAGTTTCTCCGAATTTCTTATACAGTCTTTATGTTTGGCTTTGTGATTTCAGTTGTTTCCTTCATCGTTGCTGAATTATTCTTTAAGGAGCCACTTTTTTAACCTCACCTAATCAAAGGATCCTTTAATTTCTAACCTTTTTTACTAACCATCGTATTATTACGATAATGGGTTTAAGCAAGTCATACAAGTTCAATGAAAGGCAAAACAAATTTGCCTCCCTCGCTAAAGCCCTGGGGCATCCGGCACGCATAGCTATCATCGAAGTTTTGATCAGACGAAATGCATGCGTATGCGGTGACATTGTGGATGAATTGCCTTTGTCTCAGTCAACTATCTCTCAACATCTAAAAGAATTAAAATCAGCGGGCCTAATCCAGGGAACAATTGAAGGACCCACTACCTGTTATTGTATTGATGAGCAGGCTTGGAAAGAAATTGAAGAGCTTTTTAACGGGCTCTTCTCTCAAGTTTCTAAATCCTGTTGCTAAAAAAATTTAAATATATTTATCGCAATATTACAATTAAGAAAAAATGAAAACTAAAGAATTTTTAACATTGCTCGAAAACAATCCCGAGGCTGGATTAACTTTTGAGTACGAAAAGGGGAAATTTGTATCTGACACCTACCACATCACTGAAGTCAAAAATGTCACCATTGACTCAGTTGATTGTGGAGGCAATCCTGATAGCTACAAACAGACCATTGTTCAACTGTGGGTTCCAAAAAATGAAGAATTAAGGAAACCCTGGACCGCAAAAAAAGCATTGTCAATATTTGGCAAAGTTGACCAGATGACTCCTTTGGCCGGTGAAACTGAAATTTTCTTTGAATTTGGCAATGACGAGATACGCACTTCAAACTTTTCTGTGGAGGCAATCAACCAGGACGACAATAAAATATCTGTTCAGCTCTATGTTCAACCGACGGTTTGTAAACCACGATTGGCAGGTGAGTTAAGCTGTTGCTAAATTTTAATATCGACCAAATCGTCATTCCAGAATTTTCTCTTTTAGACTTTAGAAAAGAGAAAATATCAGGAATCTCAATCCTGAGATCAGAGAGATTCCCGATAAATAATTTGCTTTATCCCGGAATTATCCCGGATTTGTCATTAGAGTTTTGTTATGAAGGGTTAAAGCACAAGAAAATCAAGTACTTAGGTCGAGGAGGCATAGCATCGCTATGGTGACGAGCCAATCACATGTTAAGTGCTTGATTTTGAAGTGATTTGGCCATGTAATAGAAAGTCCAATGACAATTCCGGGTTTTAAAAAAATAGGCCAATTATCTTCGAGAATGACGTTCTGATATAACCTATAAGAGAGACACAAATGGCAATTGAAATCATTCCCATGGACCCCAAACACTGGTCCGACGTAGAAAGGATATACCTGGAAGGAATTGCCACCGGGCAGGCAACTTTTGAAACTTCATCACCCGGCTGGGACAAGTGGAATGATTCCCACTTGAGCCATAGCAGATGGGTCGCTCTATCTGGTGATGAATTGGCAGGATGGGTTGCTCTGTCCGCTGTTTCTGACCGCTGTGTTTACGGTGGCGTTGCTGAGGTCAGTGTATACATTGGTAATCAATACCGTAGTCAGGGGATTGGTAAAGCTTTGCTCCTAAAAGTTATCGTGTCGTCCGAGGAAAATGGTATATGGACGCTCAATGCCGCTACCTTCCCAGAGAATGAACAAAGTGTGGGACTCCATTTAAAATGTGGTTTCCGGAAAATCGGATTGAGGGAAAAAATAGGTAAACTGGATGATACCTGGCGTGATACGGTGCTTATGGAGAAAAGGAGTTCAAAATTTTAGTTTGTAGAATTTTAGTCTGCACTCTCGCATACTCTCCTTGTGGATTAGATAGATATTGACTTAATTTTACCCGCCCACAAAGGGGACCAATATGATCGAGTACAATCCAAAATCGTGGTTTTCGTTAATATTTGATGTCTACAGCAGGTATGTCATCAAATCATTATTTCCGCTTTTGCTTTTCATGGTGATCTATACCACTATTTTCTGTTATTTAATTCTGGATTATTTCCATTTTCAACTCGAGGGTACTGGTGTATTCCATTCCTTACTTGGGATAGTCCTTGGTCTTTTTCTGGTTTTAAGAACCAACACTGCCTATGATCGCTGGTGGGAAGGCCGAAAACAATGGGGTAAACTGGTAAATGACTGTAGAGCCCTGGCGATGAAAATTCGTGGCATCTTCCCCGACGATAAAGAAACTCAAAACTATTTCCGGGATATGATTCCAAATTTTGTATTTGCTGTTAAAGAAATGCTTCGGGAAGGCGTGCTGATGGAAGAGCTCGATTTCGATAATCAGGATGAGGAAAAACTCATAATCAATAGTGAGCACCGACCAAACATGATTTCCACCCTGATGTATGACTGGATTTTGGCCAAGTATAAAAAGAACAAAATCAGTGGTCAGGAACTCTATATTTTGGATAATGAAATTAAAGGATTGGTGGACGTAATGGGAGCCTGCGAAAGAATTAAGACCACACCTCTCCCTTACAGCTATAGCATGTACATCAAAAAATTTCTATTCATATTTAATATCACCTTACCATTCGCTATGATCCAGGCCTTTGGTTACTGGACGGTAGGTATCGTCTTCCTCGCTTTTTATATCCTGGTAAGCATTGAGCTTATATCTGAGGAAATTGAAGATCCATTCGGAAGAGATATAAACGATTTACCCACAGACAATATTTCAGTGAAGATCAAGAAAAACGTGAGAGAAATACTAACCTTAAAGGATTAACAACTGATCTTATTGACACGACGTTGGTGACGACCACCCTCAAATTCAGTAGTCAAGAAAGTGTCTATCATTTTCATGGCCAGCTCCAAAGAGACGAACCTCGCCGGAATACAAATTACATTGGCGTTGTTGTGCCGTCTTCCTAACTCTGCGAGCTCTTCATTCCACACCAGAGCAGCTCTTACACCTTGATGTTTATTGGCACTCATACAAACTCCATTTCCACTCCCACAGACCAATATTCCTAATTCATATTCTCCTTTCTCAACAGCCGAAGCCAATGGATGTGCATAATCCGGATAGTCAGTTGATTCTTCTGAATAAGTACCAAAATCTTTGACCTCATATCCTGAAGCCTCCAGATGTTTGATTATTTCTGCTTTGTGCGAGAAGCCGGCATGGTCGCCGCCAATTGGGATTTTTTTACTCATCTTCAAGTTCTGTTAGTGCATATTCTTTTTTACGATATACGACAGTAGCAATCCAGATACTAACCTGATAAAGTCCAACCAAGGGAAGTGCTATTAAAATCTGACTAAATGGATCAGGTGGAGTCAGCATGGCTCCAAGAACTAAAATTACAACTATCGCATGCTTACGATATTCCCTCATAAGCCGTGGGCTGATTAAGCCAGCAGTGGTCAAAAAATACGTAACTACTGGCATCTGAAACAGGATCCCACTGGCCAGAACCAGCGTTGTTACCGTGGAAACATAGGAAATAATATCGAATTCATTTGCAATACTGGGGTCGAGACTATATGAGGCCAGGAAATTTACAGAAATCGGCGTCATAACGAAATAACCAAAGGTGACACCAATGATAAATAAGGTACTGACATAAAAAGTAGCTCCGCGTGCAGCTGATCTTTCCTTTGGATAGAGCCCTGGTTTTACAAATCGCCAAATCTCCCAAAATGCGTATGGAAATGTCAAGATCAAGCCTATGACAAAAGAGGAAGTAATGTGCATGGTAAATTGTCCGGTCATTTGACGACTCTGGATGATAAAAGGTAACGCTTCAATGCAAATGGCCGAAGAGCCCAATGCCTCTCCCAATTTACATAACATCCTATAAGTCCAGAAATCCGGGCGTGAAGGACCCAATATTATGGTGTGAAATACTAAGGTTTTAGATGCAAAAGCAGCAATACTAAAAATGGCAATAGCACTAAATGATCTTATTAGATGCCATCTGAGTTCTTCCAGGTGGTCCAGAAAAGACATTTCCTTTTCGACAGGGCTTTCTTCTATTCCCGGAGTCTCTACTGGTACAGGGGAAAGGTCCTCATCCATGAATTAATCTCTTTTTTGACTGCCGCAATTTTACTTTCGTTCTCATGATTCATCAGTACATCATCGATTAACTCGACAATCTTTTCCATTTCCTTTTCCTTCATTCCTCGTGTAGTCACCGCCGCAGTGCCCAGTCGCATTCCCGAAGTTACAAAAGGTGACTTGTCATCAAAGGGTACCATATTTTTATTGATGGTGATGTCTGCTTTTACAAGCGTGTTCTCAGCAATTTTACCCGTTAAATTCTTGGGTCTCAGATCTATTAGCATCATATGATTGTCCGTACCACCTGAGATAACCTTATATCCGCGATCAACAAAAGCCTGTGCCATAACTTCGGCATTCTTCTTTACTTGAAGAATGTAGTCCATAAATTCATCAGTAAGCGCTTCGCCGAAAGCAATGGCTTTTGCAGCAATTACATGCTCCAATGGACCACCCTGAGTGCCGGGGAATACCCCAGAATCGAGCAGTGAAGACATCATTCGCAGCTCGC
>JAJCYL010000197.1 GCA_029262955.1 Cytophagales bacterium
TAAGAATTACTGTACACTATTAAACCCGGTGTAACCCAAGCGGAAAAATCCGCACCGGGCATTACTTTCCGATTGGTTGCGATGTCTATAGTACCTGGGACTATCACTGTTACGTCATTATGTTTCATTTAGCACTATTCACAATAGGTACAGCAATTATTCTTATGGCCGGACATATGGCATTTCAATCTTTCCTTATTATTGTGACAGTATTTTGGATATAAAATGGTCGCAACCCACATGCCAAGAATAGGGGCTACAAAATAAATCCACAGTGACGACCAAACATTGGCTGGTAAAGCAGAAGCTACCGTTCTGGCCGGATTGATACTCATACCCGAAAATGGAGCTTCTAAAGTGATGAAAATGGCTAACCAAATGCCTGCAAAAATACCGGTATATCTCGCATAACGCAAAGAATTACTGGCAAACAAAATAGTCATAAAAAGTGTAAATGATAAAAGCATCTCAAGTAGGAATGCTCCGGTTACCCCTAAACTACCCGGAACTGTAACTGCATAATTAACCTTTGGGTGAGTTACGATGGCAGGGAAAAGTACTCCGGCCAAAATAACTCCCGTTAATCCACCCACAAACTGGAAAATGATGTAGAAAGTGGCATCTCCCTTCTCTATCTTGCCTAATTTGAGAAAGGCTAATGTCACTGCCGGATTAATGTGTGCCCCTGATTTTTTACCCCACGGTGAATAAATAATCCCGACTGCTGTGAATCCCATGGCCAATCCAATCAGCAACCTTCTAAGAACAGGTTCATCCACTAGCGCTGTAGTTCCTCCAAAAGCTGGATGCTCAACAAGCGCTGTAAAAAAAATAGCGGAAATCATAAAAGTACCGAGGCCCCAGGCTTCAATCAGGTATTCTTTCCAATGAGATATGAAGGTGTCCTTAATCATAATAGATCAAATAATTTTTGCCATTATCAATACTCTGATCAACTGAGTAACAGACCATGCCTGATGGATACATCCCTTTCCCCTTTTTGGGTCTTCTCCATCAAATATTTCAGAAATGCCATGAATGCATGCGTCATCATAAAAATGGTCTTTGAAACCATCTATTATCCCTTTCACCTCTTTTTTAGATTGAGCAGAGAATCCCTTGACTTTCAACAAAGCCATCATGTACTCACCTACCAGGAAAGGCCAGATCGTTCCCTGGTGGTAAGCGGTATCCCTATCCCACTGATTGCCACCGTAGAAAGGCCTGAATTCGGGATTTCCTACCGAAAGAGACCTTAGACCACAAGAAGTAAGTAGTTCCTCTTTTACACACTTGAGAATAGCATTCCCAATTTTTTTACTTACCGGCGAAAAGGGGAGGCTAATGGCATATATTTGGTTAGGCCTTATTGAATTATCCCCCTTTCCATTAACAACCAGATCATTCAGGGAACCATTTTCGTTTACAAAATAACGGTTAAAATTTTCATGAACTTTATTTTTTAAATCAGAGATATCCGGACTATGTTTCAATTTCAACTTTGATGCCAACAACTCGTAAATACACAACGCATTGTACCACAATGCATTGATCTCAACCGGACACCCAAACCTGGGCGTTACAGCATAATCCCCAATTCTGGCGTCCATCCAGGTCAGTTGGGTTTGGCTGTCTCCGGCAGAAACCAACCCTTCTTCATTTACATGAATTTTGTAGCGAGTCCCTTTTACATACCAGTTAATAATCTCGTCAAAACTAGTAAAAGCTTCTTTGAGGAGTTTTTTGTCATCAAATTTCTGATCAAATTCATAGATTACTATGAATAACCAGAGTGTGGCATCCACGGTGTTGTACTCAGGTTCGTCTCCTTCATAGTCGGGAAATCGGTTGGGCAGCATGCCTTCACTCAAGTGTTTCAAAAAGGTGGTGATAATGGATTGACACTCCTTCTTTTTACCCATCGAGATATATCCCAAAAGGGCAATCATGCTATCACGACCCCAATCTGCAAACCAATGATAACCAGCAAGGATGGTGTAACTATTTACAGAAGCTCTCTTGACGATAAATTGGTCGGCGCTTTTGAGCAGGTCCCTGTAATAAGAATTATTGATTTCAGATCCGCTTAAAGCATCCAATCTTTTGCTTTCAGCCTCTTTCAGCTTTACCGGTTGCTTCTTAATGGTTTTTTCATCCGTAGAAAAAAGGACAAATGCAGATTCCTTTGGATTTATTTCGCAATAAATGTGGCCTATTTCACACGTATCTTCCGAATAGTCCTGCCCTCTGAATTGTTCAATATGATACTCTATGTTTTTGTTCCAGCGATGGTTGCTTTCAAAGGAACCGGAAGTATACTTTATAAACAGGGGGTCAGATCCATATTCAGAATGGACCCTTAGTACATCACCTTTCCGTTCATTGTAATAATCAAAGCGAGAATCTTCCCTGGATAATGCATGAAAATCGCGATCGACCAAGAGGGGAGTTAATCTTAATTTAATTGCCCTTTTTGACAGGTTATGGTATTCCACAACTGTGGTGTTGGAACCATAGACCATGAAAACCGTCTTTTTAAGCTTCCAATCACCTGCTTTAAAGGTCATCACAGGAAATGGATCTCGCTTGAATTGGGTCAGATACTTATATCCTTCAGGGTAATATAGGCCAGGATACTGGTTGGTTCCCAAAGGAATGTCACCATTTGATCCCAGTATGGTTTCATCAATTTTAGATACCAGAACTTTACGAGCCGTTGGTGGAATTTTGGAAGCAACCAGTAAGCCATGGTATCGCCGGGAATTCATTCCGCTAATAGTGGACGAGGCATAACCGCCTAATCCATTAGTTAGCAGCCATTCCTTATATTTAATTACCTCAATCTCTTGTTTTGACATACCTGGTTCTTTTTGTTCTACCAACACTCATCTACTAATTCAGCCACAAGACCAGTCCAGCCCGTCTGGTGGCTGGCGCCAACTCCTCGCCCGTTGTCACCGTGGAAATATTCATAAAATAAAATAAGGTCCTGGAAGTGAGGATTATTATACAATGCCAACCCATCATGTACGGGCCTGCTTCCGGATTTATCCTTTTTGAAAATGCTTACTAGTCGATTAGAAATTTCCTTTGCAACCATATCCAGGCTGACCAATTTTCCAGATCCTGCGGGACATTCCACTTTAAAGTCCTTTCCATAATATTTATGGTATTCCTTGATGGACTCTATAAGGAGATAGTTCATCGGCATCCATATTGGTCCCCTCCAATTAGAATTTCCACCAAAAAGACTTGTTTCTGATTCCCCCGGCTGATAAGACAATTCAAAGTCCTGCCCAAGTATATTGATAGAATAACCTTCCTTGTGCTTCTTGGAAATCGATCTTATGCCATATTGGGACATAAACTCGTTTTCATCAACAAGCGCTTGAATAAGCCGCCGAAGGCGCTCCTTACCTACAAGCGAAAGCAGAATATCACTGTTTGGCTTTAATTCTTCAATCACCAGGTACTTCTTTTTATTACTTCTATAATTTCTGAACCATTTTAGCCTGGCGTGAAAATCAGGCACATTCTTAAGTTGTTCTTTAGTTATAATCGTAATCGAAAACAAAGAGGTAAGTCCGACCAGTGACCTGACTTTTAAAGGAATGAATTGGTCTCCGGGTAGATGAAGAACATCGTAATAAAAGCCCTCCTCTTCATCCCACGACCCGGTCCAGTCGTCGCCTAGGCGATTGAGCGATTCGGCGATGTAAACAAAATGTTCAAAAAACTTAGTAGCAGCATCTTCAAATGAGCAATCTTCTGTACAGATCTCTAATGCCATTTGCATCATATTGAGGCTGTACATTGCCATCCAGCTGGTCCCATCTGCCTGTTCCAGTTTTCCCCCACCCGGAAGTTGATTGCTCCGGTCAAAAACCCCAATGTTATCAAGTCCAAGAAAGCCACCTTCGAACACATTTTTGCCCGCAGAGTCTTTCCTGTTTACCCACCAGGTAAAGTTTAGCATCAATTTCTGAAAAACCCTTTTAAGAAAATCGATATCCCCTTTGCCATGAAACTTTTTCTCCATCTCGTATACCTTCAATGCAGCCCAGGCATGGACCGGAGGGTTGACGTCACTAAAGGCCCACTCATAGGCAGGTATCTGTCCACTGGGCGCCATATACCATTCCCTCATGATGAGGATTAGCTGATTTTTGGCAAACTCCGGGTCGATCATTGCGATTGGAACACAATGGAAAGCAAGGTCCCAGGCGGCATACCAGGGATACTCCCATTTATCAGGCATTGAGATAATATCCTCGTTATTTAAAGTACGCCATTCACGGTTTCGACCAGATTTCCTTGATTCAGGAGGTGATGGATGACCCGGATCTCCGTCTAACCAGGTTTCAATATCGATATTATAGTATTGCTTGGTCCACATCAGGCCGGCAAACGCTTGCCTTTGGATATTTGAAAGATCTATGTCGCCACTTTTGGGGATGTATTTTGCATAAAATTCATCAGCCTCCACCACTCGCTCTTTCATGATTTTCACAAAAGTCTCCTTTAGCGGGTTCGTCTTAAGAACCTGTTTGGTGAGCTTCAATCTTATCTCGGCAGACTGCCCACGATTTATCTTTAGCTCATAAAAGGGAGAAAATTTTGTACCCTCTTTTTTACCGTTAAGCAAATCAAAATCATTTTCTACAACAACCTTATGAAAAGCATCTTTTACAAAAGAGGATGGATTTGACTGACCATAAAGTAATTCCTTGTTGGTTTCATTTTCCGTGAAAAGAGATTTGGATGACTCCTCATAATAAAGGTAATAATCACCCAGTTTATGATGGGTGGCCTTCACTCCGGAAAACCCGTTCAAACCGCTCATTAAACTTATTGACGGTTTTTTTTTATCTGCATTAAATGACCATCTGTTTCTAAACCAAAGTGTAGGAAGTACGGCCAGGTTAGCGGCTTTTTTACCCCTATTAAAAACAGTGATCTTAATGTTTATATCATCCGGACCCGCCTTGGCATACTCGACGAAAACGTCGAAATAGTTGTTATCATCAAAAGCACCGGTATCGGTTATTTCGTACTCTTTTTCCTGCTTGGAACGATTCCGGTTGGTATGTACCAGGTCTGCGTATGGATATTCGTTCTGAGTATACTTATAGAGATACTTCATATAAGAATGCGTGGGAGTACTATCCAGGTAGTAATACAACTCCTTACAATCTTCTCCGTGGTTACCTTCAGAACCGGTAAGGCCGAACAATCGCTCTTTAAGGATCGGATCCTTTCCATTCCACAGGGCAAGTGAAAAACAGAGATTCTGGAAGTCATCTGAGATGCCCGCAATGCCGTCTTCACCCCACCGGTATACCCTGGATCGGGCATGGTCATGGGGAAAGGAGTCCCACGCCTCTCCAGAGGGACTGTAGTCTTCTCGGACAGTCCCCCACTGACGCTCACTCAAATAGGGACCCCATTTTTTCCACTCAACTTTTTTATCCGTAGTATTTTTTAATCTAATATCTTCTGCTGGTCTCATATCTTAACTTATCCGTTTGTAGTAAATCCAGGGTATAAAGTCATACCTCCATCGATGAAAAGTGTCGTGCCATGAATGTATTCCGATTCATCAGAAGCCAGGAAAACTGCCAGTCTACCGACGTCCATCGGATCACCAACCCTCTTGTAGGGGATCAATTTCAAAAGCTCTTTTTCAGCTTCCGGCGTTTCCCAGGCGCTGGTGTTAATTGGGGTTTTAATGGCTCCTGGGGCTATGCTGTTGACTCGAATACTTTTGGGTCCTAATTCCTGGGCTATGGATTTCATCATTAGCATCACTCCTCCTTTGGATGCTGCATAATTGACGTGACCGGCCCATGGGATTACTTCATGAACCGAACTCATACAAATAATCTTTCCAGCAGAACAGGAGATTTCCGGTTTAATGCCCCTTTTTAGAAATTCCCTCACCGCTTCCCTGGCACACAGAAATTGACCCGTTAGGTTTACGTCAAGCACAAACTGCCAATCCTTCAGAGTCATATCAGCGAAGCTGCAGTCTCTTTGCATACCCGCATTGTTCACCAGAATATCAACTGTACCTAATTCCTTAATTGCTTCCTTGAACATGGCCTTCACCTGGTCTTCTTTACTCACATCGGCCTTTATAGCAATGGCATCAGAACCAGCCTCCTTGATTGCATGAACAACCTCCTGCGCAGCCTCTTCATCAGCTACATAATTGATAACTACTTTGGCACCTTCACTCCCAAGAGCTATTGCTACTCCCTTACCAATTCCGGAATTGGCGCCGGTTACCAAAGCAACCTGACCACTTAATCTATCATAACATTTTAATGGCATCTCTATACTTTTAGTTTATGTACGTTTTGAAATAATTTTTGAGTTCACTGCTAAAATCAATCCATAGAATCAAATTAATTTTCAACTAATAAAACTGCATGCTTATCAGGATCTCTGATCATCAATCCTTTGGAATAACCCCACGTAAGTTTATCGAGTACTACTATCCCATTGGATATGATTTCTATATTTTCGTCCATTAACTTGTGATGATATTTCTCCAAACTATTCACATACATGGTTGTGTGCCAATGCCACAAATCATTAGGTTGTGAATCACGTGGATAAGGTCTTCCCCCTGGAGGAGCGATATAGTCAAGAAACTCAAATCCGATTCCCTGCTGAGCCCGTAGTCCGGTAATCAGTAATCTTGCACCAAAAACCTGATTGAGGTGTTCTTGTTCAGGTCCAAAATTTTCACTCTTCCCCATTACCACCAGACCCAAAATATCCTGGTAAAATCTCAGGCTTCGATCAGTTCTATCAATGCCAATAGCGGAGTGATCTATCCCAAGAAACGGGCCACCGGATGAAGTTTGCCACTTCGGGTTTCCTTTTTGTTCGGGGAAATAAATAATCTCGAGGTTGTGACCATCAGGATCACGAAAATAAAATGCTTTTATACCTGATGCTTCGGGTATGTAGTCGGGTAAAGTTTGCGGTGAAGTTGAAACATGAACAACCTGATGATCGGAAAGAACTGCGTATGCCTTGTCCATATCATTTGTTACAATGGCGATGTGTTGAAACCAAAGATCATTACTTTTAGAATCAAGGGGGATCGGTCTGCTATCTGTAGGTGAGATAAAATCAAGTAATTGTATAGACTCTGAACCTAATTGAAGCCTTGCAACTTTGATCCTGGCCTGGTCGTCGTCAATACCAAAGAGGCGGTTTACTATTTCACCGGAGTATTCTCTGGTTGAGGTTAGCTGGAAAGTGAGAACTTCAGAATAAAATTTTACTGATTCTTCGAGATTAGATACAGTAATAACCGGATTAGATACCTCCTGAATCCTTTGTGCGACTCCCTGAATAGTGAACAAGAGGATCACAAGCATAATCTTTAAATTCAGTTGGATGTACTTCTTGTTCATTGCATGAGGAATATTAAATGGTTGGGATATTAAAAGTAAGACAAGGGGAATTAGAAGCATGTATCAGGAACTACACGTTGGTAGATTTGTGATAGTCACTATCTCTTTCATCATACTACAGCTTTGGATAAAAAAACATTCCAGGAATCGATTAAAAAGTTAGGTCAATTAGGAGATCAAGGGAAATGCATGACGAAATTTATTGCAGCCTCTTCAGGATATGTTCTCCCACTCTTAGCGCATTCGCCATAATAGTCAACCCGGGATTCACTGCAGAACTGGAAGGGAAAAAGCTCCCGTCAACTATATAGAGATTATCCAAATCATGAGCCTTACAAAACGGATCAAGAACTGATGTCATGGGATCATGCCCAAAACGTATTGTTCCACATTGATGGGCTGTTCCGGCTAGAGGAATCTTTTTCCCCAGATACACCGAGGCGGGGAATAACTTTTCTCCATCGCAGCCCAGATGTTTAAGTAAACCTTTAATTTTGTTCACAAGCCTCCGGTGGGCCTCCATGTTGTTTTCGGTATAGGAAAGCTTAATTTCTCCCTTTTTTGTTAATGAAACTCGGTTTTCAATATCAGGTAAATCTTCAGATGTCATCCAAAAATCTACGGTATGTTTGGCCATATAATCCAAGGCAAGTCCGGGAGCAAAAGCCGGGGCATCGTCTCTGAACATATCTTTATCAGATTTACCAAGCATCTGAATATGGCCGATCGGATATTTGAAGTCCCCATCGCCAAAGTAGAAGTCATTCAGTGCCCAGGTTTTACCAAATTTTGTTGGGTTAGGCTCAACCGACAAAGCGACCATAGCTGAATTATTATGCGCCATGTAATTCCTGCCGACCATATCCGATTTGTTGGCTAAACCATGAGGATGAACCTGATTGGATGACCTCAACAGGAGGGCTGCCGAATTTATAGCCCCGCATGAAACAATTACTATATCACTGGTATAAGATTCTTCGCTACCATTCCTTTTAACTACTACCTTTTTCACCTCCGTTCCCTGCTGATTGGTATCCAGTCTATCCACATAGCTATCTACCAGTAATGTTACATTTGGCAGGTCCAGGATTGGATTGATTCCAATTACTTGGGCATCAGATTTTGATTCAGTAGGGTCAGGGAAGCCATCAAATCGGTCTAAAACGTAGGGAGCTTTGTGGACATCAGTTTCATTGCCCAATCTGACTCCTATTGGTAGGGGAAACGGTCGATGACCGCATTTCACTAAGTCATCGTATAATTTTTGAATTCTGGGCTCGTGTTGTATTGGAGCATGAGGATATGGCTGATCTTCTGGCGGTTCAGTCGGGTCAACACCTCTTTCGCCATGCACGTGATACATTTTTTCCGCCTCATTGTAATAATGGACAAGATCCGCATACTTGATTGGCCATTCAGGAGAAGTTCCTTCAAAGTGATGGAGTTCTTCAAAATCCTTTTCTCTCAATCTTAATAGCGCCGCTCCATATACCTTGGTATTTCCACCTACACAATAATGTATACCAGGATGGAAGGTTTCGTCATTCTTGCCATACCAGGTCTCGTGAGCCTTATATTTTGCCTCATTGAAAACAGCTCTGGTATCCCAGTTTTCTTTCTCTTTGGGAATAAAGTTCCCTCTCTCGATGATTAAAATGTTTTTTCCTGAATTAGCAAGTTTATTAGCTATTGTGCCGCCCCCGGCACCGGTCCCGATAATTATAATATCATAGTGTTTCATTCTGATTTCATTAATGCTTTTGTCAAAGAGTGAATGCTGTAATGGAAGAATTCGGTGACACTCCAGTATTGATCCTGCTGATTAGCCAATTTGGAAAAGAGCAGTTTTGTGCCCACCCACTGGTCGGCATGCCACTTACCGTCTCCAGGTATATCTTTTGAACTGAGATGTGTGATATCCGGAGAAGGCCATGCATTTACAAAGAAGTATGGTTCATTTATTCTTTCATCCCCAGGTGATAGACCAAAACCAATGCTACTCATAACATCACCTTTTGTATTTATGGACAAGGGAATTAACGTACTGATATCGAAGTGATGAGGCCAGCATTTGACCGCGGCTGCCTCATTATTATTCATACACACCTCCCGTAAAATGATATTGGCATTGGCAAAAAGTGTAGTCAGCTCAATCAAGGCCGGTATATTATTGCCAGCATAGGGAGTTCCGGTACTCTGTGAATAGATAGGCAGGATATAAGGTAGCCTGAGATTGGAAGCCGATATACT
>JAJCYL010000198.1 GCA_029262955.1 Cytophagales bacterium
CTTCCGTTAAGCCCTTCCAATTGATGATGGGCAAGGTTCTCGGTATTGGTGCAGTCGGGCTTACCCAATTCTCTTTGTGGGTACTGCTGACCATGGCTATATCAACCGGATTGACTGTGGTTTTCGGGATTGATACTCAACCGCAGACACCCGCACTAGAACAAATGGCAGGAACGTCTGATGTTGAACTCGCCCAAAACAACGATAAAGCACAGGAAATTATAGAGTCAATATTCACCCAGGATTTCACTTTGATAATAACCGCTTTTGTCTTCTATTTCCTGGGAGGATTTTTCCTCTATGGCGCATTATTTGCCGCTGTCGGTTCTGCGATTGATCATGAATCCGATGCGCAGCAGTTTATGTTACCAATCACTATTCCATTAATATTTTCTATAGTTGCATTGAGCGCTATACTTAATGAGCCCAACGGATCTTTGGCCTTTTGGCTATCAATAATTCCATTTACCTCACCCGTTGTAATGATGATGCGCATTCCTTTTGATGTACCATTATGGGAATTGGGTTTGTCCATGACTTTATTAATTGCCGGATTCCTGACAACTATCTGGGTTGCGGGCAGAATCTACCGCGTTGGCATACTTATTTATGGAACAAAAGTCAATTATAGAACAATAGCGAAATGGTTTTTTATTAGAAATTAAGCTACGAAAGAGGATGTCTCCTTTTTGGAATGGCTGAAAATAGACCTAATTTGGACGAAAATTTCACCCTTTTTTATAGAAGATGAACGAATTTGATGAGAAGAACAGGTTGACCCGAAGAGAATACGGTAGAAATGTGCAGAACCTGGTCAAGTATATAATGACAATGGATGATAAGGCGGAGCGGACTAAAAAAGCCGAAACCTTAATTGATTTAATGAAGCTATTGAATCCATCAATTAGAGAATACCCTGAATACAATCAAAAGCTATGGGACGAGTTGTTTATTATGTCTGAGTTTAAACTTGATGTAGATTGTCCCTATCCTATTCCTGATAAAGAGATTTTGACTAAGAAGCCTAACAGGATGATTAATGCGGCAAAAGGGGTTAAGTATAAGCATTATGGAAAGAATATTGAATTACTAGTTCAGAAGGCGACGACTTTAGAGGATCCTGAAGAAAAAGAAGCTGCCACCATCCATGTTGGTAAGCTAATGAAGACTTTTTTCTCAACCTGGAACAGGGATGTGATTGCCGACGAAGTGATCATGAAGAACATCACAGATCTTTCTAAGGGCGAATTGAAACTTGACATGGAAAAAGTCAAAGAACAAAATCTTTTCGAATCCACCATTAGGGAAAGAGATCGTGACAAAGAGAAAAGTAGAGAACAAAGAGATACCAGGGGGCCTAAAGGGAAGCGTCGAAATTTCAAAAGAAGAAAGAACTAAATGACCTCCTTTAGAGTTACGGGGGGTTATCAATTAAAAGGAAATGTTATTCCACAAGGCGCCAAGAACGAGGCGCTTCAGGTGATCGCTGCAGTTCTATTAACTGAGCAGCCGGTAACTATCCATAAAATTCCGAATATCAGGGATGTCAATAAACTAATTGAATTGTTGACATTAATTGGCGTTGAAGTAGATCAACCTGGACCGGAATCATACCGTTTCTGTGCTAAGAACGTCGACATCAGTCTGCTTACTACTGCCGAATTCAATGAAAAAGCTGTAGGCCTTAGAGGTTCCATTATGATACTCGGTCCTTTGCTAGCCAGATTTGGCGAAGGCAGTATGCCTAAACCTGGCGGTGACAAAATTGGTAGGAGAAGGCTGGATACTCACTTCATCGGGTTTGAGAAATTGGGTGCGCAATTTGATTATGATTCCGCCGGGTTTTTTACGGTAAAAGCATCTCAACTCACGGGGACTTACATGCACCTTGATGAAGCATCTGTCACAGGTACAGCAAACATCATTATGGCGGCCTCAATGGCCAAAGGAGTCACAACAATTTATAATGCTGCCTGTGAGCCATACATACAACAATTGTGTCGGATGCTCAATCGAATGGGAGCGAAAATTCAAGGTATTGCCTCTAATTTATTAACTATTGAAGGAGTTGATCATTTGGGAGGTACAGAACATACACTCCTCCCTGACATGATTGAAGTAGGAAGTTTTATTGGACTGGCCGCTATGACTGGCTCGGATATAACCATTAAAGATTGTCAAATACCTCATTTAGGGATCATTCCGGAGACTTTTCAAAAATTGGGGATTAAAATGGATTTTCAGAACGATGATATCCATATTCCGGCTCAGGATCACTATGGCATTGAATCCTTTATTGATGGATCTATTCTCACCATTGCCGATGCCATTTGGCCTGGTTTTACTCCAGATTTGCTAAGTGTGATTATAGTAACTGCAACTCAAGCCAGAGGCACAGTATTAGTACATCAAAAAATGTTTGAAAGCAGGTTATTCTTTGTTGATAAACTAATTGACATGGGTGCACAAATTATATTGTGTGATCCACATAGAGCAACAGTAATTGGTCTGGATAAATCGATTCCGCTCAAAGGTATTCAAATGACTAGCCCAGATATTAGAGCGGGTGTTTCGTTGCTGATTGCTGCAATGTCGGCGGAAGGAGATAGTATCATTAACAACGTGGAACAAATCGACAGGGGATATCAGAATATTGATGTACGATTAAACAAGATCGGGGCTAAAATTGAACGATTCTGATAGTCATTCATTTGACATCTGTGCTTTTATTGTTCAACTCTTGACTGTAAGAATGGTTTAAGAATTAGATTCGAAAGTTTATAAACAAAAGATATATGAAAGCTATTTGGAACGGAGAAGTGATCGCTGAAAGTGATGATACCGTGGTTGTTGAGAACAACCATTATTTTCCGGGAGACTCCATCAAGAAAGCCTTCTTTCAGGAAAGTGAGACTCAAACTGTATGCCCATGGAAAGGGACTGCCAGTTATTATTCACTAAATGTAGCTGGGGATGAAAATAAAGATGCCGCCTGGTTTTATCCAAATCCTAGTGAATTGGCTAAAAATATTAAGGGGCATATAGCCTTTTGGAGAGGTGTAGAGATATCAGAATAGTTGATTGTTAGCTGGGCTCTATTGAATCTTTCCATCAATGATCCAACTGGAGGCCGTGTGCATTAATTCTACCTTTTCCGCTAAATTCATAGTCAAAGGTAATTGAGCAACACCTATGATTCGTCTGAGGATTTCAATTCCGGCAAAGCCAGCCATTAACTCCATATCGAATCCTTTTGGTTCTTGATATAAAGCAAGTACACTTTCTATGATTTCATCAGACTGTTGAGACATCTCAAGGTGCGCTATTAATACACCTATATCAAACTCAGCTTTTCCAACGAAGCCAAATTCGGGATCAATCACTTTCAGCCCGGCCTCTACTTTCAACCAACTTCCGGGATAATAATCTCCATGAATTAAAGATGTAGCCTTGGATTCTGAAAGATAAATTGCCCCAAATTCAGTTATTTTCTTTTTTAAGATGCCATCTTCCCTGTAAAGCCCGGACGCTTCTTGGAGGCCCGGTTGTACATTGTCCAAATTGAGTGCGTTGTTACTAAGAAATGGGAAGCAGAAGATATGTTCATGATTTAATAAGCGCATTGACATATTGGATACCATGCTCTCAGGTATTGGTAGGCGATGAAGATGATTAAGATAGGTAATAAGGCCATTTGTATCATCACTTGATAATTGTTCCCCTTTTTGGTAGATGAAACTTAAATCCATTCCCTTCCCAAGGTCTTCCATCAAGAGTACGTAATTAGGCTTATCGAAACCTAATACATGTGGGGTATAATGTTTAAGCACTTCATATTGTTCAAGTCTGGCGATGAAATCAGCTTCAGACTGAATCCTATCAATTGGAGCAGGGATTTCCGGATATTTCTCAACGAAGGGCCTGGATTGTTTAAGGATTAAGCTTCTCTCGTTGGTCTTGACCCTGATTACGAAGTTCATATTCCCATCACCGGGCTTTTCTATCGCTAAGACTTGTTCATATAAATTAAGCCAACTAGTGCTGTCCAAATACTCCTTGATACATGACAGGTCATCTTCGAGGTAAAAACAATTTGGATTTTGTTCTAAGAATTTTCTTTTTTTATCCATACGACTTCAAACCTAATTTTAATATAGATGATATTTGGGTTAACTTACTTAAAGCTTAGCGATACATGTCAAGCCGCCGCAAATTTTTAAAATCAGCCTCTGTCTTAGCTGGATTTTATTCCCTTTCATCATTTCGATTATATGGTGAGGGAGGTGATCAAAGACTTCAATATCCGCTACCGTTAATTATTGATGCTGACACAGCTAACGAAGTTGATGATTCATTTGCCATAGCCAGAGCTTTGATTGAACCAAAGTTAAAAGTGGAAGGCATAACTGCATCCCAATGGCATACATCTCCAAAAGCACCAAATGATTCGGTTAGTTTGAGCCATAAAATGAATCAGGAGATTTTGTCATTAATGGGTAAAGACGAGATCAGTCTTTCAATTGGATCCAATGCGCCTTTGGTGAATAAGGTAAGGCCTCAGGAATCGGAAGCAGCTAAATTTATTGTTGACACGGCTTTGTCCTTGCCTGAAGGACAACAATTGACCATTGCCGTGCTTGGCCCTTGCACCAACGTAGCTTCGGCAGTATTGATGCAACCACAAATTATTCCAAAAATTTCCGTGAACTATATTGGTTTTTGGCACAATCTTGAAACCAATACCTGGAATAAGCGGGAGTTTAATACTAATAATGACCCCAACGCTGTCAATTTCCTCATTGATACTTACGGGTTAGATTTCAATGTGATGACTGCTACAACTTCCCAACATCTCGTTTTTGATAAAAAAGAAGTTGACCTTCATTTAAAAGGAAAAGGCGGAATAGCCGATTATTTAGTCAACAGATGGGAGAATTTCGATAGGTTCTGGCAGAAAGAGGATACTGAGAAAACGAAATGGATCATGTGGGATGTGGCCATTATTGAGGCCTTGGCAAACCCGGAATTAACAAAAAAGATTGCCGTAAAAGCCCCTCACGACAACCTTTTAAGAGATATCAATGCCTATACTTCTATTGATGTTGTTGAAATGAAACGGAATTATTGGGCTTCACTAGACAGCTTCCTAAAAGGATAAAATCAAACGGTTTCGTCTTTCTCCTCCTTTCTTTTTTTACTCTCAAGTACATGCGAATAAAATAGGCCTGCACCGCCGCATATTAAGATCATAGCGCCGTAAGGGACACCATCCTCCATTATTCGGAGATCATCGATTATTGCACCAAGCAGTATCTCAATTCCTAGACCTATCATCAGAAAAGAAAACTGCAATGGGCCGTAGTGCCCCTGTCCTCCAAGATTGAAAATTTTGGTATCTGCACCTTTTTCAATTAATGCCATTCGTTCATCATTGGTATATTTTTCCTTCCTCTCAGGGTCTCCTGCAAGGGACCCTGAAGCAAGTACATTTCACATAGGAAGACCCTTAGCGAGCAGTAGGATGGGCCGTAGTGCCCCTGTCCTCCAAGATTGAAAATTTTGGTATCTGCACCTTTTTCAATTAAT
>JAJCYL010000199.1 GCA_029262955.1 Cytophagales bacterium
AGTAACCGTTCATTTCGTCCCTCTCTTATTTGATAATCACTAGATAATGTCAGTAATGTTTTGATGCCGAGAATATCATTAATTATCTCCATCAAAGCGAGATTAACCTTGCTAAGCATTAATTCTTTTTGGCTATAGTAAAATGACTCAAATAGATTGCTATAATCTCCGAAATGAGGCGTTTTTGAGTAATTGTGTTGAATTGTAGCCCAATGTTTTTTAGCCCAGTTAATATCAGAAATGGTAGTTTCCTCAATGGTTTGATAATAGCTACCCTTTGTTTTGACAGGGATGCTTAGCCATTGTGAACCATTTTTGGTTTTAATTTTGTTTCTATTTCTCCAATCTCGTTTGGTAAATTGAACGGTGTCAAAAAGAATAAATTCATCCACCAGATTGATCATGTCAAAATACCCTTTCCATGGAATGTAATTTGATTGAACGATGGCTACTTTTTTCGACATATGGGCAAAAATATAGCATGAATAATTAATCTAAAATTATTTATACTTTATCTTTGTAAATTAAAAAAATCGCATTGAGATCTCCTTTCATCATATTGCTTATTCTCAATCAAAGCTATACAGCATTGGCCCAGACTCCAACTGTGAATTTTGATGCGCCCGGGACGACATGTTTGGAGTCACAATTTGAGCTGACTAACAATACGATGGATGCTGATGAGTATTTATGGGATTTTTGTGAGGGAGATTTGATTCAGACGCCGACGCTTTCGGGTTCTATATCATTACCATCTTCACCCGTTTTTGGAGTAACTTTTCTTGAAGAGGGAGGTAATTGGTACGGCTTTGCAGTCTCATTCACCAATGTGTTGATGCGTTTGGATTTCGGATCCAGCTTGGAAAATGATCCTACAATTGTAGACTTAGGCAATCCAGGAGATTTATTGAATGGAGGTTACAGTGTCAAATTGATAAGAGAAGGAACTGATTGGTATGGATTGGTTACAAACTTTAGTAATTCCAGATTGATAAGACTTTCTTTTGGCAACAGCATAGAGAATCCTCCAAGTGCAGAGCAGGTAACAATAAACATTAGTGTTTTGTTTAGTCCACGAGGGCTGGATATCGCTGAGGATAATGGGAATTTTTATGCTATTATCGGAAATTTTACATCTAATAATATTGCTTTTCTGTCATTTGGAACAAGCATTACAAATATGGCTACTGCAACAACCATATCGGCTGGGGCTGCTCAATTAGGAGTGAACTTTGAGCGTCATGAGTCTAACTGGTACAGTTTTGTGCTTGGCAATAATTTACAAAAAATTGATTTTGGTACTAGCCTGTCAACTATGTCACCACCTATTAATGAAGTGGTTTTGGACCAAAGCATTATAGACGGATCAAATATTGTTATAGACGAAGATGGGGGAAATTACTATGGCATTCTTGCTTCCAGGAGTGGTTCTATTTATCGATTGGACTTGGGAGCGGATTTATCCACCTTAACGTCGAGTGTAACAGATTTGGGAGATTTCAGTATGTTCACAGATGTAATCGGATTTTCAGGAGTTGAAGAAAACAACGGTTACACTCTTTATGCAATAAATACTAATTCAAGTGAACCCCAACGGATATTATTCCGCAATGATTGTGGCGAAAGTATTAAATCTTCCTCTGAATTTGAACCTCAGGGGTTGACTTATGGCTCTTCAGGACAGCACTCAATTTCTTTATACGCAACAAATCAAACATCGGGAATTACTGCCAGTAAAACTCAGCAAATCACAATCACTTCGGAGACTGCACCAGATATTGATTTTACTTTCGATCAATGCATTGCCGTCCCTACACAATTCACCTCATCCAACACCTCTAACAACATTGATACCTACTCCTGGGATTTTGGTGACGGATCACCAATCACCAATGATCCTAATCCAACACACGATTATGGCGCAACAATGGGAGTAGGTTCATATGATGTAATCCTTTCCGTTGAAAGCACCGAAGGTTGCACCAACTTCACCCAACAAACCATCGAAATCTTCAACGAACCCACCCCTGACTTCACATTTCCGGGTGGTTCTCTCTGTAGTGGAGAACCTATCGCTTTCACCAACGCAACTACAAACATTCCAGGCACTCCCGGTGTGATATCGTATCTCTGGGACTTTAATGGCGAGGGGACCTCTACAGAAGAAAACCCCTCTTTCACTTTTCAATCCGGAGGATCAAAAACGGTTACACTAACCTCTTCAATTCCAGGATGTGCTCCTTCAGTTCAAATGAATATTAATATCCTCGAAGGCCCTTCAGTTGACTTTTCCTTCAACAACATCTGCCTGGGTGACGAGGCTACTTTTACAGACTTAACCACTGGCTCCGGCATTGACCCAGACAGTTACTTGTGGGACTTTGGGGACGGAGGCACATCAACCTTAATCAATGCCAGCCACTTCTACAATTCTCCCGGAGATTTCAATGTCTCCCTCAGCGTTGCAAATACCAACTGTACAATCGTTGACATTCAAACCATTACAGTTCATGCACTCCCGGTGGCAAACTTTGTTAACGATCAGGCATGCATCGGTCCGGTACAGTTTAATGACGCAACAACAGTCCAATCGGCCAATGTTATAGAGTGGCAATGGGATTTTGGCAATGGAGAGTTCTCAGTAGAACAAAATCCCATTGTGCAATATGCCGAGAATGCAGACTTCACAGTTCAGCTAACAACAACCTCCAATTTTGGTTGTGTTGATGATGTCTCAAAAACAGTAAGCGTGCTATCAGCTCCAACACCCCAATTTACAGTTAGCCAGGGCTGTTTGGGGGAACCGACCTCATTCAATGATCAAACAATAATAGGCGACATCAATCCCGTAACTTCTTATTTCTGGGAAATTGAGGATAAAATCTATAGTGAGATGAACCCGAAACATACCTTCACAACAGCCGGTACATTCTCTGCCTCCATGACGATAACAACAGCGAATACTTGTACAGTAATAGCCACCAATGAAATTGTCATCCCGCCCTTGCCAATTCCTGATTTTAGCTCTACTAATGCTTGCGCCAACAGCGTTATTACATTTGAAGATCAAAGTTTAGATGAAGGTGACCCCATAATTTCAAGGACATGGGATTTTGATGGTTTAGCAACGGCGAATGGCTCAATAACTCAATTCACTTTTACAGAGCCAGGCAATTACAATGTTGGCCTTACTACCAGATCGACCTTGGGTTGTACCGCTTTTGTTGGAAAAACCATTCAGGTAAATGAACAGCCTATAGCCAGTTTTAGCGCCTCATCAACTTTTGGACCACCACCTTTATCAGTAAATTTTACAAATCAGTCAGAAGGTGGGGCATCTTACGCTTGGGTTTCAAATGATTCAGTGGATCCGTTTAGTACCGATGAACACGCTGCCTTAATTTTTGAGGAAGAAGGAGATTTTGAGATATCACTAGTCACCTTTAATGAATTCGGATGTACCGATACCCTCAAGCAAGTTATTGAAGTAGCATTTCCGGCTGTGGACCTTGTGTTGGATGAGGTAATTGCCGCTGAAACCAATGGCCGAACCAATATCGTCCTACGAGGTGCCAACAGAGGCACATTGCCAATTGAAGGATTTGACATATTAATCAATTTAGACGGTGTTCCGTTTGTTCAGACTTTTAGTCAAACCTTGCTCAAGGGACAACCATTTGTACATACTTTGGATTTCCAATTGTTGGCAAACAGTAATGTCGAATTGCTGTGTGTAAATCTACAATTGATTGACATTGAAGAACTAAATACCGACAATAATCTGGGTTGTATCAACTTTGAGTCGAAAATAATTGTGCAAGACCCTTTCCCAAATCCTGTTGTGCAGACGGTCAGATTAAGGATGATATTACCCGAAGTCAACGACGATGTACAGATATCACTAATGAATGTCCATGGAGAAGTTCTGATTGATAGATCATTTGATGATTTGGTTACCGGGTTAAATATCTTCGATTTTGACGTCCAGCAATATGAATCAGGACTTTACCTCGTACGTGTCATTTATGACGGAACGGAAGAGGTAAGAAGAATTAGAAAAGAATAACCAGAACGTCGAATGAGAAGTTCAGATTTGAAATTCGCGGTTCGACATTCCACAATTCTTCCAAAACTCCCCTTGTCAAAAATTGCCCTAGAAGGTTGCCCAACCTTATAGTCGTTCACTAAGGCATCAATAATTCCCTCTTTAAAGTTTGTTTCCGGGTTGTATTTCGTAAAGGTAAAATCCTTTATTAGAGTCTAAATAAATGGGATTAAACTAATCCTGTAGCTCAAGGTACTCGTTCTCGAATTTTTTGCTGTCTACCAAAAATTGAATAATAAAACTAAGGCAATCAAAGATTGAACAAAACTTTATTTTACTATTTTAGCCAATTAGTGAATCTTCACCAGTAATTAATTATTGCATGAACTTTTCAACTCTTGATATAGTAGTTTTTGTTGCCTATTGCCTGAGTATAGTCGGAATTGGCCTATGGGTTTCACGGGACAAAGAAGGCCATGAGAAGAACGCTGAGGACTACTTTCTTGCCGGTAAATCGTTGCCCTGGTGGGCCATTGGAGCATCGCTAATTGCTGCTAACATTTCTGCAGAACAATTCATTGGCATGTCTGGTTCTGGGTTTGCCAGCGGCCTTGCCATTGCCTCATATGAGTGGATGGCGGCACTTACTTTACTCATTGTAGGTAAATACTTCCTCCCAATATTTATTGAAAAAGGTTTGTATACAATTCCAGAATTTGTAGAAAAAAGATACAGTACACAACTAAAAACAATACTAGCCGTCTTCTGGATCGGATTATATGTATTTGTAAATCTTAGTTCAGTGCTTTACCTGGGAGCCCTTGCGCTTGAAACCATTATGGGAGTCCCCATGATGTACGGAGTTGTCGGGTTGGCGCTCTTTGCTGCGGCATACTCACTTTATGGAGGCCTGGCAGCAGTTGCCTGGACGGATGTTGTTCAAGTGATCTTCCTCATTTTTGGAGGTTTGCTGACCACCTATCTGGCACTGGATACCTTGTCCGATGGACAAGGGTTGTTAGTCGGTTTCAATCAAGTACTTGATGCTGTGCCTGATAGATTTCACATGATTCTTGATCAGGCCAATCCCGAGTATACAAACCTCCCGGGAATATGGGTCCTTATTGGGGGTCTTTGGGTAGCCAACTTATATTATTGGGGTTTTAACCAATACATCATTCAAAGAACACTGGCTGCTAAATCTCTTCAGGAAGCGCAGAAAGGTATTCTGATGGCTGCCTTTTTAAAACTGATCATTCCATTTATTGTGGTAATACCTGGTATTGCTGCTTATGTCATGGTGAGTGACCCGGAAATAGTTGCACGCCTTGGAGAATTGGGCCAGTCCAACGTTCCGACTGCGGGCCAGTCTGATAAAGCCTATCCCTGGTTATTGCAACTTCTACCAGTTGGATTTAAAGGGATTGCCTTCGCGGCTCTTACGGCTGCCATTGTCTCTTCACTCGCCTCGATGCTAAATTCGACATCGACTATATTCACAATGGATATTTATAAACAATACATCAATAAGAATGCAAATGATAAACAGACGGTGGGCGTTGGGCGATTGTCGGCAGGTGTTGCCCTAATAGTCGCTTGCGTTATGGCTCCCTTATTGGGAGGGATTGATCAAGCTTTCCAGTACATTCAGGAATATACAGGCATCGTTAGTCCGGGAATCCTTGCAGTATTCATGCTTGGCCTTTTTTGGAAGAAAGCCACCAACAAAGGAGCGATTTGGGGCGCCATCCTATCTGTGCCGATTGCCATGTTATTCAAATTATTTCCGGAAATACCATTCATGAATCAAATGGGTTTGACTTGTTTGCTTTCTATGCTTGTCATTATCATAGTAAGCTATCTTGATGGCAAGGGAATTGACAATGAAAAGGGGATTAATATTAGTAAGGACTTATTCAAAACGAGCCCTGCATTTAGTATCGGTTCATTTGCGCTTTGTTTAATTTTGGTTGCTTTATATGCACTTTTTTGGTAGGGCTGTATTGAAATTTTGATTGTGAAATGGATTTTAAGAAGGAAGTTATTGAAAGGAGTGAGGAGCTTCCAGTAGTAGTTGATTTTTGGGCTCCCTGGTGCGGACCATGCAAAGTTTTGGGCCCAATCATTGAAGAATTAGCCTCAGATAGCAAAAGTAAATGGTCATTGGTTAAAGTCAATTCTGACGACCACCAGGAACTATCTGCTGAATATAAAATTAAAGGAATTCCGGCAGTTAAAATGTTTCATCAAGGAGAAGTCATTGCTGAATTCACTGGAGCATTACCAAGAAACCAAATCGAGGAGTGGCTAGATGAAAATTTACCGGACGAGAGGAAAAACCTGTTTTCGGATATCAGGAAGAGATTTGAATCAGGTGAATTGATAACTCTTGAGCTCGAAGAGTTTTGTGCCCAATATCCTGATATTGACGAAGCCAAAGTTCTTCTGGCGAAGGCCGTGATTTTTGAAGACCCCGATAAGGCCCGGAGATTTATAAATGAGGTGACCGAGAAAGCCAAGTTCCTGGATGAACTCGATGATATCAGAAGTTTATCAGATTTCATGAGTTGCGAATTAGATCAAACGCCTCTGTCGGAAAAGATTTTAGTGACCCGGTCTCTGGCAAAGGAAGGTGACTATGATCGTGTACTCGAAAACCTCATCGAGATAGTGATGATTGATAAGAACTTCTGTAATGAAATGCCTCGTCGAGCAACCATAGCGCTATTCCATTTATTAGGCGACAACAATGAGGTGACTAGGAAGCATAGACGCAAATTTGATATGGCGCTCTACTAATATGTCAGTTTTAAAAAGGTTCATTAAAAGAAATTCCAGAAACCAGCTCTTTAAAATCTTGTCGCGTTTTGGCCTGGCCATTAATCGACTCTACGAGAACAAAAACTATGATATTCTGAGCAACGGCGAATTGAATATCATCAAAGGACTTATTAGACTCAATCCAGAGGTCATTTTTGATGTGGGCGCCAATATTGGCAATTATACGAAGGTGGTTGAGCAGTTACTGCCGAATGCGGAGATACACGCTTTTGAACCTGTTGAAAGGGCATTCGAACATTTGGCTCGGAATACTAAAGAGAACCCAAAGATACATGCACATAATTTTGGGCTTTCAGATCAATCGGGGAAAAAGGTCTTTTATCTATCGAAACATAGCGATCATAGTTCGTCAGTAGACATTCAGGGAATGGATAGAAAGGGGGTTGAACACCTGGAACTTGATGTAATGACTGGGGACGATTTTGTAGCAGTCCATCAAATCAAATCTATTGATCTTCTGAAGATAGATGTTGAGGGAGCCGAAATGGATGTTTTATCAGGATTTTCAAAAGCTCTCAACCAGCATCTAATTAAGGTTTGTCAATTCGAATATGGATATGCCAACATCAGCAGCCATTTCCTTTTACTGGACTTTTATAATTTCTTCGAAACACGTGGTTACAAGGTTGGTAAAATATATCCTAAGCGGGTAGATTTTAGAGAGTATCATGTCAAACATGAGGATTTTTTAGGTGCTAATTACCTGGCGGTGCTGGCGTCTGAAGATGGTTTGATTGAAAAACTATCGCTATAAACTTCTTTTTAGACACGTCACTTGGTTTCGTTCAACTTGTGCTTAAGCTCTTCCCTCAAATACAGAATTAGCGGCTTAAGCCCCTTGTACTGATAACCATCTATTTGCATTTTCCCTGCTAAATTGAAATTGAATTGAATAAAAGGGAATCTGCCAGCCTTGTTTTCATACCAGCGGATGAGACACTTGTCAAGATCATCAAGTGGATACTTCCTCTTGAAACCAAGCCTGGGTGACGCTATTATTTGGGTTTCAGTCAATTTAATTTTTGAAACCTGCATGAGATTTAGGAGCACAGAAGTACCAAACCCCAATGTTGCAAATGTTAGACCTATGATACCATTCTCGAAAGAGAAGAGTTTGGACATCATAAGGCCGATGTCTCCTGAAGCCATTGCATAGAAAATGAAGAAGTAAAAGAAAACTACGCCAACAATGGGTATTTCTGCTTTACGCAATGGGTCTTTTTTTCGAATAATGATCGATTGGCTCATTTTCTTTATTTGCACCCAAAAGTAAAAAAGATAGCATCCCCTTTCGAGAATGCTATCGGAGGATTCAATGAGCACTTTAAAAACGATTTGTTTAATTATTTATTGTTTTTATTGCATTTTATTTCGATAAACCACCTTTAAAGCACAAGTGGAGATTTAATTCTTCTTAGCGTGTAACTTTTAGAACACTTTCGTGTAACCTAATCGAATCAGACAAAAAATTGAACCAGGCAACATTGAGTGACGAGGAATTGATGATACGAGTCAGGGAAGATGACTTTGATCAATTGGTGCCATTGTTTGACCGTTACCAAAAGCCGATGTTTAATTTTTTTCTGAGACTTACATCGGATACTGATGCAAGTGAGGATCTGGTTCAGAATCTATTTATCCGCATTATGAAATATAGAAGTTCATATAGAAGTGAACATAAATTCCGCACCTGGATTTATCAGATGGGGAGAAATTTATTTTATGATCACTACAGAAAGGAAGTCAAAACCCGCGAAGGATTTATGAATGTGGACAAAGTGAATTTTGAACCATTTAGTGCGCATGAAGAATACGAGGTGATCGAAGGCAGGGAGCAGAAATTGCGGATGGCAATGAATCAATTATCTGATGACAAAAGAGAATTATTAGTTATGAGTAAGTTCCAGGGAATGAAATACGAAGAGATTGCTAAAGTAACTGACATGACGGTCAGTAATGTCAAGGTCAAAGTACATAGGGCGATCAATAGTTTAAGAGAAATTTACTTTCAAACATCAGAGTTATGAAGTGTAAAGAATGTCAGGAATTGATGGTTGGTTACGCACAGGAGGAATTAAATGCCCAAGAAAAAGAGCAGTATGAAATTCACCTGCAAAATTGCAACGACTGTCAGTCGAAATTGAGAGAGACGAAAGAGTTGCTAAATATTATTGATCTAAGCTCAGCGGTAGAACCATCGAGTGCACTAAGATCGGAATTTATGGATTCGTTAAATATTGAAAAGTCCAGGATAGGAGCGCAAAAGGTTCGGGAGGTTAATTTCAGTAAAAACTTTTATCGGATTGCCGCGGCAGTGGCACTTTTAATTATTGGCTATTCAGCCGGAACATTGATTTCCCATGGAGGAGATACAGATACGAATGAACTTTCTGAGTTGAAGAAGGAGGTACAATCGATGAAGCAAATGGTTATGATGAGCATGTTACGGGATGAGTCAGCCAGTGAAAGAATTCAGGCAGTTAATTATGTCGAAGGATTCGATGAGCCGTCAGAAGAAGTTATTGAGACACTCCTACGTACATTAAATGAAGATGAGAGTCCAAACGTTCGAAGAGCGGCAATCAATGCCCTTGAAAAGTTTGCTTATGATGAGCATGTCAGACTGATGTTAATCAGATCATTCGAATTTCAGACTGATCCTGTAGTTCAAATAACACTGATTGATTTGATGGTTGACTTAGAGGAGAAAAGGGCAGCAAAAAAGTTTCAACAACTTATTGATCAAGAAGACATTGAAAAGATAGTTAAGAACCAGGCTGAAATAGGCTTGCAGTTTCTTATTTAAATGAATTAACATGACAACAATAAACAACAAAATGGAAAGGATAGCTTTTTTATTTACGACAATTATGCTTTTGGGCTGGAGTATCAATGCTCAAAATGTATTTCGCCAAAAGATAACTGGAAACTTGTCTAGTTTGACGGTCAAGATTTCGAATCTGACCTCTGAAATTGACATTGAGGGACATAGTTCGGATGAAATAGTAATTGAAGCGGAAGGTTATAGGGGTATCCCTGAAAAGGCAAAAGGTCTCAAGCCTTTATCTGCTTATGGCGAGGACAATACAGCAATAGGGTTGTTCTTCAGTCAAAAAGGTAATGTTGTCGAAATATCAGGAGTTAGCAGAGCTTCTAATGACGCAGATTACCTGATTAAGATCCCGAAAGACATGAAGCTCATAGTTAACTCTGAAAGTTACAATGCAGATGACATAGAAGTGAGTAACATGAAGAATGAAATTGAAATTAAGGCTAATTCGTCAAGTATAGAACTTGAAGATGTAACCGGACCTCTTGTTTTGAATGCCCTTAATGGTGAGATCACAGTTAAGATTTCAAGCTTTAGTCAAGCTGGTCCCTCGTCAATTAATGCCACTAATGGGGATGTAGAAATTACTATGCCTTCAAGCTCAAAGGCCGAGTTTAAGCTCTCATGCCTGAACGGTGAAATATACACCAATCTCGATATGAGTTTGGACCAAAAGAACGAACAGTCATTAAGGAGAATTGGAGGGGGAATGCGGGCGAATGGGAAAACGAATGGAGGAGGAGCTGAATTTACAATCTATGCGCTCAATGGCAATATATATCTAAGAGGTGAATAAAGTGTAAATGTTAACATTCAAGGATATTTCTGATAATCAAGAAGGATTTTTATGATAACTGGTTGTCTTTGTCCTGGCTCTAAACTTATGAAAAATAACGGTCAGATAGATCAGAATTTTCGCTAACTACGCATATCTTTAATGGTGTTACGAGAAATGATGCCTCTGGTAATCCGAGGCATTACCCCAATAATGAAAAGAGCAGCACAATTCAAAGAGTTTTTGCTGGACAGGAAATTGCAATTCGGGGTGTATTCGTTCCAACAAACCCAGTTTTCATGTGGCGAATTTGTGCAATTGAGGATGATAACAAAAGGCGTGGGGGTACTGGCTATACCGGTTCTGGTGTACGCAGAATTGAAAAGAATAATTTATTGGATCAAATTGGCGGAGTTGGATCTTTCATGCAAACAGATAATGCTTCGAATGGAAGTTTAGAACACGTTAATTGGGAACTTGGTCTTAAGTCGAACTAATAATTAGAACTAAATTCTACTATAAAGCTCATGCGGTATTGTTTGGTTTTCTTTGCTCTCCCATTGCTAATAATTGCATGTAAGGAGGATGACAACAACGGATCGTTAATTGGAAATCGGTATGATTTAATACTCGGTTTTGTAGTCCCGGATGAAGATCGTTCTGGCCCAACTGAGATTTTTGTAGGTAGATTAAATCCATTTAATCCGGACGTTTATGATCCTGAAGGTATATCTGATGTGTTTTTGGAGGAACAGCTTTTTAAGTATGCTAGTGTTTATCTAGCGGAGGTGACATTCTATGATGATGCCGAAGTATTTATCACATCAAAAGATCAATTGGTACAACTTCAACATACCGGATTTGGTATTTATCGTGATGTGAAAAATGAATTGAATATTAAACAATTAAATGAGTATTCCTTAACGGTAATCAGGCCAGGAGACATAATTTATACTGATGAGGTGACCGTACCTGAATCCATTGAGATAATTAACATTAATGACAAGGATACTGTTACAGCATATCCTAGACCCACCAGCCCAAATAGTACGGATATTTGTGTAGCTTATTTTCCAGTGAAATTGAATTCCCCTCAGGCTGCGTACTTATTTCAAAGTAAGCAATCAAATGATGGACCGTCAACCTTGGAATATGCCAAGTATGTTCATTTTGGTGACTCAGGCGCTCCAGCCATTTTCGAATTTGGTGGGCCAGGTGGTTTTGTCACTTTTCAGTGGGAAGTTATTGCTTTGGACACTTCTGCAACAAATGCCTACAATCCCTTTGGCACCATTGGCCTTAAAATTGAAGAAGCAGAATTCTTGGATTTCACTAGAGATCCGGCAAACATAGAGAAAAGATCGAGTATTTCGGTAAATGCTAACCGAAGGGTTATAGGTAATTTTGGCGCTTACACTTCTTCCTCTATAGAGTTTACCGTAAAAGCGAATATGGATTCATGTTCTTCAGGCGATTAAATTTCAATATTAAATTGTATGGAAAGATTATTGTATTCAGTTTTATTGCTTTGCGCCGTTTCTTGTCAATAGATTGGAATTGCTACAGTTAATTCAAATCCATGGAGAATTTGTGCTATTGAAGATGACAATGGAGAAGGTCTCGGATAACTATTTGTTTACCTCCCACTCTACGCCTATGTATTGTTTCAATTAGTTTTAACTCTTCAAAGTCCAACCGTGTAAAGAGGCCATCTTCTATGTTGAAAAACAAACCTCAGGTTGAATAAATATTAATTGCATTAAATTTTAGACAGACTATTTTCATTAAGTTGGAATGTGGTAAATGTGGAGCCAATGGGAGTCGAACCCACGACCTCTTGACTGCCAGTCATAATCCCTACTTAATAGTCAGTACTCATTTAGTAATAGTTAGCACTCTTAAATAGCTTAATTGGCCTATAAGGCTAATAGATAGTTATTGTTTATTTATGGTTATTTGTTAATAGTGTTAGGCAATTCGTTAGTCAAGCTCTAAATTTGCCTAACAACATGGGACAATTAGCAATTACAGGGTTTCAGATTGATTTCAGAGCTAAGGGCAGAGACAAGAAGTTTCCGGTCAAACTTCGTGTAACACATAATAGACAGCCTCGACTTTTTAGCCTAAAGTATGATTTCAGATTCCAGCAAAAAGCAGAACTTGAGAGGGTGATGTTAGGTAAGTTCAGAAATGATCCTGAAGCAGAGTATATCAAAGAAAGACTTGATGTAATCAAAAAGAGGGCGGACGCGGTTGTCAAAGAGTTAGATCATCTCTTCACTTTTGACCAGTTTAAAGAAAAGTTCTATTCTGATACAAAAAAGAAAACCCATGTTAATTCATTGTTTAATCAATACATTGAAGAACTAAGCAGAGAAGGGAAAGCAGGGACGGCAGAGAGCTACAAATACGCTAGAGAGAGCTTCCAGAATTTCATTGGTAAATCTCGTAAGATTGATTTTAAGGACATCACCGTTAGATGGTTGCAGAAGTATCAAAAATGGATGGATGCTGCTGGCAAGAGTTCCACAACTATTGGTATCTACACAAGGTGTATGAGAAGTATCTATAATACTGCGATCGATGAAGGTATTGTACCAAAGGAGAACTATCCATTTGGGAGCAAAAAGAAAAAGAAATTCTCACCACCACGAGGGGTTAAAAAGAAACTTGCATTGTCCAAAGGTGAGTTGTCACTAATATTCAACCATAAC
>JAJCYL010000200.1 GCA_029262955.1 Cytophagales bacterium
GGTTTACCGAAACTGGGATCATCCTGCCATTTATCATCATCTGCTCTTTCCTCGAAAATGTAAAGCCCATCGGCAAAATCTTGTTGATATATCCCCAGCCTTGGGTCGTCAGGCAGGTAAACCAACCTGGGATTGGCATGATAAACATCCACGGCCTCGGCCATTGGTGGCACGACCAGTGCGCCATAGGGGTGAGAAGCACTTACTTGATCAGTCACTATATCATCAGCAAATGTGCCCCTTAACTCTGGTGGGAGGGCATTGGCAGGAAACTTCTCAACTGATCTCATTACCCATTGCTTTCCAGTAGGGTCCTGAAGGCGAAGTGAACGAGTCTGCATTCCCCCTCCTCTTTTAATCGGAGTCAGTCCCCCTTTTTCCTTACCAATATCGATCACCTCAATTCCTTTTATATTGGCTCCCCATTCCTTGCGGTAGTTCAAACCACTCAATCCTCTTTTCTTCTTTTTCTTATCGTGTTTGCCCGTAGCCCTGGCAGTCACCACCTGGCCCTCAAAATCAAGATGTGAGTAATTTTCGGCCAACAGCGCAGGGGATGTCCACTTGTATAGTTGACGTTTGTGAGCAAGCTCGGATGTTTCACCACTCACAGACCAAAATTCCAACCACACTTCTCCATTGGTATATTGGTTAATTCTAGTAAAACCTTCCTTTCCGTAGGCATATTCGGCGTCATGTCCCTTAGCCGTAGCCGTTGCTCCTCCGAAAGAACCAGAAACAATTAGGTGAGTGCCGGACTTTTTAAAGTATTGAAAAGACTCCTCTTTGGCTGATAAATAAATAAGGTCAGCGTGATCTCTAAACATTCGTCTCATCAAGGCTCCAAATATCTTATAGCTTGGGTTAGATATATCTTGAGGATCCCCAATTCTACGTTTATACCACGAATGAAGTGTACCTATCACCGGAGGTAAAAGATGCTTGCTAACCGGGTAAAATCCTGATGACGGTCCATTGCTGTACAGTGGGTGAAATCCAGCAACAATAACTTGCTTATTGTAATTTCGCTTTATGGCGTCATTCAACGCCACAATGAAACTCCCCTTGTCCTTAATTTCACAACTTGATTCTTCTTCATTTATACCAGTCTGAAACCACCATTGCGTGTTTATTACAAGAAGCACAGTTTCGTCTGAAAGTGCCATCTCAACCGGTCCTGGACATCCGTCACTCGGCAGGAGTAATTCTTCATTGCCTATTACCTCCGACAGATGATTCTGCAGATCAATAACAGTTGTAAGTCCCTTTTTTCGACCGTTAGCCCACTCATTCAGTCCTGGAACGACTATGGTTTTACCGGAAAATGATCCTATAGTTTCAAGGGTAGGTAAAATATGCCGATCATACTCCTCTCTGCGTTGCAAATGAGAGCTATCTGGAAAACCAGTTTTCGGCCCTAAATTCCCCAGCATAATCAAAGTGCTTGATTCCGGAGCCTGCTTAAGTTGGCTTCTCAGGCTATTGTGCATTTTAGCTGAAATACCCGGATCAGACTGATAGCCAGAAACTACAAAAATTGAGGCTGCCAACTCAGAATCAGCGTTTGCTGACCCATCATAGCCTGCTTTAATATATGGTTTGTAAGTAGCACAAGCATTTATTAAAAGTGCACTAGCCAATAGGTAAATTGTTCTGAAGTAGATTCTGCTATACATTAATTCAAATATTTGAGTAGATTTCGTTTGTTTCCAATTTCAAACCACAATCAAAAATATTCCCAAACTAAGTTGAGTAATGTATTCCACGATACTCAGAATTAGTCATCAATTGAAGTCATATCGATAAATGATTGGCTAATAATCAAGTATCATGGTTTGGATTCCAAACCTTGGCAATTAACATAATTCTCCGCAAATTCGTCAATATCAGATAGGTAATTATGCATTAGGGGGATAAATAAAGAATTTCCTAAATCGAGCCTGTCGCAGGCCATCGATCATATTTAAAACATTGTAACCGCTTTAACAGGTTACAAAACCATGGTCAGTGGTTGAACAGTGCTATTGTCATAGGTTTTTCATAATCTCCAGTCTAAAAAGAAAAGACCGGATTTTGACCGAAGAATAAATGACAGCCTATGAATACAACTACCGAGGCTATAAATCCAATAATAAATATATTGAACGATCTCCTTAAATAAGTGAACTTCTTGTTGAGTTCAATTCCCATAAAGTAGATGTCCTTACCCAAACTATCGTACAGGCTCGAAGATTCGCTCATTAATCTGCCTAAACCCTCCAGATACTCATTAACCGGCATTTGATGAAAATTGCCGTAAAAGAGTAGATTGGTGTTGCCTTTTTTGACATCCTCCATTGAAAATTTCCCATGAGTCATAACCGGCCTGGTAGCAAAAACGGCCAGGGCGATGGCCCATAAATTGGTGACTGACAGCATGATTATTGGCACCAATAAATGCGGATCCTCCTCGATCTTTCCAAGCATTGTTCCCAATACTATTGATAAGATAATTGAGTTGATTGAGATTAAAATGTTGGATTTTGTGTCTACGGCCGAATTGAGAGTATAATGATTTTTAGAGGTAAGCCTGAATAATGTTTCAATACCCCTTTCTGGTCGGCCGGAAGCTTTGACCAGCTTTTTCTTCATCTCTTTTAGGGTGCCTTCATCAATCTGTAGCTCTTTTTCTATCAATAAATCCCGCTTTTTTAATAGTTTCTTAATTCTGGACCTCACCTTCTTAAGATTTTTTTCTCTCCCTTTTTCGAAATGTTCCAGTGCATATTCAGTATAGTATTGATGTGTAAGTAGGAATTTTTCAGAAAATTCAAGCCATTCTATATCTGTAAACTTCTCGTCGCCAGCTTCTTTCTCTTCTCTTACAAATCCCATTCTCTCAGTGAAACTGTGATTTGACAAATACTGGTTAAAAGCGTCTTTAATTACCCTATGAAGATCGGTAGTAGGATTAAATACTTCTTCGGCAGCTAATATGGATTGCTGAACCAAAGTGATGTAGTTATCATCACAATTATTTTCCTTTAAGAATTTAACCGCTAATTCCGCGGGGTCATTGGAGACATCAGGCATGCTTTGAAACCAAGCCGAGATGGTCAGTATTTCTGTCTCTTTTTCACTCAACCCCATTCCCGTGGCCATTTCATTTATCGCATCTACCACACTTTGAGTTATCCCAATCTTATATCTCCCTTTATCAGGATCCAATTTGGCATTGATACTTCGTGCCTCTTTTTCAACTTTGGCAATTATTGATTGGTTTGTTACGATTTCCATTATGTCTTTGGCTCTTTGGTTGATCAACAATCAGTTTATTGACAATAATACCTCAAAACAATATGCTAAATGTGTTTTGGCATGTATCCCCCAATACAATTAATCTCAAATCTGCATGCTTTTTTTGTTTTTTCAATTAATTCATCTGTCGTAATGAGTTTGCTTTAGCATTCTGAGTTCATCTTATGTAAATTGGTAGACTTGGTAAACTTGAACACCAACCAATGAAGGCAATTGCACTTTTAATAACCCTATTGTTCTCAAGTCAGCTATACAGTCAATCTAGCTTAGATAGCCTCCAAAACTTAGCCGCCTCCAGTCATAATGAACCAACTGCTCTCTATAATATCTATGCTGAAATATGCAAGATTTATCTCTCAAGAGGAGAATTGGAGCTGGCCTGTGCATTTGCTGAAAAGTGTTTAGACATAAGTCAATCTCAAGACAATGTGAGTTTCATAGTAGCCTCTAGTCAGCTACTTTACCAATTGAACTTCGATCTTGAAAACTATCAGGATGCTTATAAATATCTTGAACTCAGCCGTAAATACACTACGGATCAGAATATTTCCAACGAAGAGATTTTTAGGGATATTAATCAGATTCTGATCGAGAATCAACAGCTACAAAGCGCCCAAATATCTTATCAATATTGGTTAATTGGCGCCATCCTTATCTTCTTTTTCACCTGTATGATTCTGGTATATCTACTAAGAAAACGGAACATTTTGCACCAGACAACTAATGAAAATCTTAAGCAGAAAAACACCTTGATTGAAGAACAGAAAGAGAATCTTAAGAGTGCCATTGATGACCTCCAAATGGCTAACAGACAATTAAAATTAACTCAAAGTCAATTGATTCAAGCGGAGAAAATGGCCTCGCTAGGACAACTAACCGCAGGTATCGCTCATGAAATTAACAATCCTGTGAATTTTATTTATTCTGGTATTAATGGCCTTGATAAAAACTTAAGCCACTTCATAGACGATATACATAAAGACCACTCCTTCAAGGACGCCCTTCCGAATGAACTAATTACGGACATTAATGGGCTGATGAGCAGTATAAAAGAAGGCGCAGAGCGAACAATGGGAATAGTTGACGGCCTTAGAACTTTCTCCCACATGGACAATTTAAAAGCGACTGATGTTGATATTCACTCAGGCATTAATTCAACTCTTTTGATCCTCAATCATAGGATTAAAGACAAGGTCGAGATCACTAAGAACTATGATCCTCAACTAAGTAATATCAATGGATTTCCGGGTAAGTTGAACCAGGTATTTATGAACGTCCTGACTAATGCGCTGGACGCAGTAAATGGGAAAGATGGCGAAATTCAAATTACAACAATCGATAATCCAGAACATATCCGTGTGGTGGTTAAAGACAATGGCTCGGGAATTTCTAAAGATGTGGTGAACAAAATATTTACACCCTTTTTTACTACAAAAGAGGTAGGAGAAGGGACCGGACTAGGTCTGTGGATTTCATTCAATATTATTAAAGAGCATAAGGGGACCATCGAAGTGGAACAAACTGATGGATATACTTCGTTTGTTATTACTTTGCCTAAGCAATTGAATTCATAATTACAACATCCTATTTTCATCTTTTTGGAATTCCTAATCATGGCATTTGATGAATGAACATAAGTTTAACATCCTTTATGTCGACGACGAACTCAGCAATCTCACGACATTCAAAGCCACATTCAAATGGGACTACAACATTTTTCTTGCCCAGTCAGGTGTTGAGGGTATTAAAACTTTAGGAGAAGAGGACATCCACTTAGTTGTAACAGATCAACGCATGCCAGGAATGACCGGCTGCGAATTCCTTAAGAAGGTCAAAGAAGATTACCCAGACGCAATTCGGATGATCTTAACCGCATATGCTGATGTGAACATCGTGATGACAGCAACCAATGAATGTGGGATTTATCAGTTCCTCACAAAACCATGGACGGAAGATGTACTCAAACATTCAATTGAAAGAGGGTTAGAAACTTACAGACTGAGAAGGGAGAATCGACAATTAGTAAAGGATCTCAACGAAGCGAATGAAAAGCTAAAGCATGAGAATTCATACTTAAGAGAAGAGATCAAACAAGATCATGACTTTGACAACCTTCTGACGAAGAGCGAAAAGTTTCAAAACGTTCTCAGTCAGATAGAAAAGGTAGCGAATACTAAATCCACCGTACTTATAAGAGGGGAATCAGGTACAGGTAAGGAACTCCTGGCAAGAGCAATACATAGCATTAGTAATCGCAGTCAATATCCCATTGTAAAGGTAAACTGTGCGGCACTACCCACTGAGTTAATTGAAAGTGAGCTTTTTGGTCATGAAAAAG
>JAJCYL010000201.1 GCA_029262955.1 Cytophagales bacterium
GAAGGTTTTGAATACATCTCCTTTATTGGCCCCAATTACATGTGCAAAAAGATCATAGGTAGATACTTCTAATCTGATTTTTCTGAAAAACTCTTTCCATGGATCAGGAGTTCTGAAATTTGTCAGGTCCAGAAGTCCCTCGTCTACAACTGCAACAGTAAACTGAGTTTGCTTGCCATCAAGTGATCTAATATCAATATCAAATGATTGCTTAGGACTGAGCTCATCAGGCATGTCAATGGCAATATCCTGTTTTGTCCTTGGATCAATTACATTCAGGGGGAGTATACCAAACATCCTGATTGGACGATCATTAATCGTCTGGGCGTGCTCCTGAAGAGCAGTAACTGTAATGTAGGCGTTGGGAACCATATCTTTTGTGATTGCCAGTTTCAGCTCCATGTCCTCTTGATCCTCAGGTTTGACCCATTTACTCACAATTATTTCATCTCCTTGCTCCACAGTGAGCAATATGTTGCCTTGCCGTGGTGAAGGAAATGTAATTACAGCGTCCTCTCCCACCTCGTAGGTTTCTTTCTCAGCTCGAAGCGCTAACGTTCCGGAATTTTTGTCACTGGAAGGTATCCCACCGTAGGGGTAGGCACTTAAGAAGATACTAGATGTATGTCCCAAGCCATTACCATCCTGAACTTCTATCAGGTATTGACCCCTTTGGGTGGGTTGGAATGCGATAGGGACCGCCTGACTACCAGAAGTTAATCCGCCTTCTTCGATTAAGTAAGTATGGGTGTCTGTTTTAAACTTCAATCTAAAATCTCTATAATTATTGTATTGATACCACCAATATGAGTCGTTCCTATAAATGCGATAAGCCAACTCACGTCCAGCCACAGCCTCTCCCTCATGGTCCACCACTACCACGGGGATATCAGATTGAACATTCAATTTGACATAGCTCCTTTCGGTACCTATGCCTACATAATGGGTAAAAGGATAAAGGTCTAGGTAAGCCCAGGCGTGATTGGGTCTACCTCCTTCTTCACTTACCGTAGCATTTAGTTTCACTTTAAGGGGTGACGGTGATTGAGAGAGATTTGGCACAATCCAATTAATTGAAGCTTTGCCCTCCTCATCCAGAACACCTGACGCAATGTTGGTGTTGATGTCCTGAAATTCAACGAAATTATTGAAAAAGCTGAAACGACTATACTTTGGAAATGCTGTTCGTACATCAAAAATTTCTACAGCGGCTTCATAGGGCAAATTCTTTGCATCTGCGCCAAAAAGGTATTTACCAATAATGTCTATATCCACCACTTTGTGTTCAGGCAGAATAGTCTTGAGTGATGATTCAACTTTCACTTTCAAACGGTTGGCTACCACCGTTTCAACCTTGACTGTATGATAAAAACGTTTGTTGCCTACTTCGATCCTTACACGCCAATCACCAGTAGGGTCATTTTGTTCGGTTGTGAAATCAAAATTATAGAATCCATCTTTAGCTCCTCTAATTGTCCTTTCCTGCACAAGGGTCCCTTCTGGATTATATAACATATAATCAGCAGGAACGTTGTTTGGAGAACCCGATCGGTAACGTATAATTGTAGACAGATTAACTGAGTCCCCCGGACGATAAACACCCCTTTCTGTGTAATTATAGGCCCTGGTTTGAAGGTCGTTTGTACTTAAGCCTCCTACATTGAATCCTGAGTTATTCCAACGCATCTCATCCAACTTCAAGATACTTACCTGCCCACCTTTCTCACCTTTGATATTATAGTAAGATCTGCCCCTAATTTCGGCCATTCCATCACTGTTTGTAACGGCAGTTTCGTTTTCATCCCGACCAATAAAAGAAACCTTGACTCCGGGAAGAGGTTTACCTGTTTTTAGATCAGTAGCATAAATATTAAAACGTCTGTCAATATAGTGTTTGGCAATCAGCCCAATATCGCTAATTGTCAAGGGCTTATAGATCTGTCCTTTCTTTTGGATATAAGATAATGTATTTGATCCTGCTGATACGAGGGCATCATGGGGATTGAAATTCACTCTTATTAAATAGTACCCGTTATGGTATTTATTAAAAACGTTCGTCAGATCAATTTCATGTAATAACCATTCGTTTTTGTCTTCTCCGATTTCAAGTGTTTGGTTGTAGACAATAGCACCAACACTAGTAACGTATGAGTCGTTAAATTCGGCATTACGGGTTTTCGAACTTTGAACAGTCTCATTTCGAAGAAATCGGTCCACATTTTCATCGAAGATCTTCTTCACTTCAACATGAACCCGTCTTACATTGGTCGAATAGAATTGTAGCCTGGCGTCATTAGTGGTGGGCATAATCATTCCATCACTGGCAAACTCAATTTGCGGGTCAATGTCAGAAAACTGAACTGAACTTTTAAGAACCTTATCAGTTTGAGTACCCCACCTACTCTTTAAACCCTTTTCAACCTGAATATCGTAACTGGTACCGAATTTGAACTCACCATCAATGATTAGGAACTTCCCCAATTTTTGAAGCTTGAAATCAACATCAGGGTTTATCGAAATAAAACCATTTACGTCCTGATCCGCATCCAAATCATCAGAAAATTTCAAAAGTACTTTCGGATACTTACCCTGCTCTTCTTTTTCAACAGCAATTACTTTAATTTGTGTTAGTGGTGTAACTACTACAGTTTTTTCGACTGATTCCGGTAAATCCAAGAGCTTTCTGTCAATACTAAAAACGTAATTGTTGGAGTGATCACCTCTTTCAATGGTCTCACTGACAAAACTGAACGTTCGATCGTTTTCCTGATTCCAACTTAAGGTGTATGATGCAAATGAACTGGCTTCCTTTACTTGCTGAATAAGAGTTGATTGCGAAAAAATTACCTTACCCCGGTATACTAATAATTTCGGATTAGTGGGACTTCTTAATTCTAAGTCTCCATTAAAAGAAACCAGATCCCGTCCTTCAACAAAGAACTTAAGATCCATTACAGGTATATTTTTAGCTTTCAAGTCATCAGATAAGGACTGTAAATTCAGCTTACCTGAATAATTAATCCGAGTTTTTAGTCGTTCAGTTGGTTTGAAAACTATCTTATCCACACTTTCCCATACCGCAATTCCTTCAATCGATGGAACGAAATTGAAAGGGTTATCTATAGCTTGATCAATATTGTCAGCTTCTACAATTGGATCAATAAAAGTTACTTCGATTTTATCCCCACTAGAAATACTTCCCGAAGTAGCTCTACTTATTATTTGAGCGATCTCTTCCGGGTATTCAATTTCAACTAAATCCTTTGATTCTTGTTTCTTTTGAGAACATGAGAATAAAATCACGATTAAAAGAGCTAAGTAATTCGTTTTATAAGTCATCTTTTAAATAAGGTTAGATAGATTTATCAATAACGGCACAAGGTAATAAAGCCCATCAATAAATAGCAATATGACAAAAATTGTTATCCATATATCGGTCCAAATAACAGACATCTGATGATTCTGCTCATATTCTACAAAAGCCATCTCCATATCTAATAAATTTACTTCTGACATTAACCTACCCAGAGGCGATCTCTGTTAAATATTTGAAATGGCAAAAGATAGAAGTGAAATTATTGAGAAACTAACAAAGAAGTATGAAGCAATCGGTCAGGATGTAGATGTTCATTTACAGGGCCTTCTCCAGGCAAAGCCCCTGACGTATTGGGATTATATCCAAACAGATGCATTACTCAATCTGCAAATTCAACGTACTGATCAACCGGACGAGATGGTCTTCATCATGTACCATCAGGTTAATGAGTTGCTTTTCAAGATGATCTTATGGGAGATTGATCAAATCTCTGAAAACAACACACCCACGGCGGAATTTTTTGCGTCAAGACTTATGAGGATAAGTCGGTATTTCGATATGCTAACCTCTTCATTTGAGATTATGGGAGACGGAATGGAGGTCGGGCAATACATGAAATTCAGAAATACGCTAACGCCGGCCAGTGGTTTTCAAAGTGCTCAATATCGACTAATAGAATTCGCGTCAACAGAATTGATAAACCTAATTGACAATCGATTTAGAGCCACTATTGATCGCGATACTCCTTTCGAACATGCCTATGAACACTTGTATTGGCAGGCTGCCGGTAAAAATTATGATACCGGAGACAAAACAACTCTGCTTAGGTTATTTCAAGAACGTTACATGGAGGATTTTCTAGTGTTTATGAAAAAATACAATACCTCCAACCTTAGTTCAATCTATAAATCATTACCACAGAAAGACAGGCTCAATCTGGATTTACAAAATTCATTGAGACATTACGACCATACAGTCAATGTTCAGTGGGTTATTGCACACCTCAATGCCGCAAAAAAGTACCTCGAAAGCGGTGAGGAAGTGGCCGAAGCCACTGGTGGCAGCGAATGGCAAAAGTATATGCACCCCAAGTTCCAGAAGCGAATATTTTTCACATACTTGTGGACTGAGGAAGAACTCAATACCTGGGGAGTGGCTAACCTGGATGGTCACAATGTTCTGAAAGAACCGCTCAACGTTTAGTTATTCTGGCCTGAAGACACATTATAGCTGGACAAATTGGATGCCCCTTCCACGACTATTTGAGCATTCATCAGATCGCCGGGGCCTAATATTTCAACATGCGCTTCATCCCTCGCTCCTATTTTTACACTGGTTTTTATAAAAGAGGACTCACTTCCGGTTTCTTTATCTTTCACAAAAATAAAATTGTTTTCACCTTCCGTAATTACTGCCCCAATTGGCAATGAGAGTACTCTTACTGCATGAGTTGTGATGTGGGCTTCCAGGTACATCCCTGGTAAAACATCAATTGATTCGTCCTCAAAATGAGCATGTACCCGTACACTACGACTATCATCTTCAAGAGCCTGCCCAACCAGAAATACATGTCCTTCAATTGATGTCATTCCGATGTTGGGTATATCCGCAATTATTCGCTGGCCAACCTTAACCTTCATCACATCTTGTTCATAGACACTCAACTCCATATGCAGATGATCAGGATCAACAATTTCAAACATTTCAGCAGAAGCGGGCATATACTTTCCAACTACACAATTCATTTGAGTAACCGAGCCTTCAATTGGAGAAGTAATTTCAATTACGCGAGAAATAATGCCTTGTAAAATTTGCTCTGGCGATAATCCCAGCATTCTAAGCTCCTGTTCCAAACCTTTGAACTGGGCATCAGACGACTTAAACTGAGCTTCTGCTTTTAGCAAATTTTTTTCGGCCGTAATCTTGTCTTCGAATAACGTTTTTTGCCGATCGTATTCTGCTTTCAAATAAGATAGTTGGCCACTGAGGTCTAAGTAATCCTGTTGAATTTTGACATAATCCGGATGCTCCAATACGGCTAACTGCTGACCTTTTTTAACTTTATCACCAATTAATAGCGAAACCTTTTTCACATAACCGGCCTTGAATGTTGTTACACTTGCCCTTCCCTGAGGAGGTACGTCTACGTATCCATTGACTTGAATTTTTTGAGTAATGGTGGTAGAATCTATTTTACCCAAATGAAGTCCAATTGTAGCTATTTGCTTTTCCGATAAAGTGATGTTACCAGTTTCCACATTGGATGACGCTTCTGTCATGTCAGCCTTTGGTGTACAAGACATACATGCTGCGATAATTGTTATGTATATGATTTTGTAATTCATTATTTCTGAGATTGAGGGATTAAGTAATTAATGGCAAAAACAACTTTATTGTATTGAAACAAGTTGTCGAGATAACCGATATTGATCTGTCGGGCATTGTCCAAACTTTGAACGTACTCGAGGTAACCAGACTCACCACTGTAATAACTCTTTCGAGCTACATGCTGAAGCTCGTCCGCCATGCTGAGGCCTGTAGTTTCGTAATATAACAGTGATTCGTTGTATTTATCCAGTTCAGATTTAAGTTGTAGAAATTGAGATTGGAGGTTTTTTTGGTACGCCTGAATTTCAGTGGCTGCCCTGTCAGATCTCACTCTTTGGGACTGGACATACCCACGTTGTGACTTAAAAAACAAAGGCACACTCAATCCAAATTGATACCCATTGAATTGCTGGGCATTCTCTCCCTTTCCATAACCCCTGAAGTACTCCAGATTGATATCGGGCAAAAACTGATGCTTCGATAATTTGAGATTAGCAATGGATTTGTTTTCTATGATTTGAAGATAACTTAACCCTTCATGGTCAGTTGACAATTCAGTCCAATTGGAATAATTAACATCCTCCTTTTTCATTGCTATTCTATCCAAACTGATTTTGTGATCCACCTGAAGCAGTAGCCTTAGTCGTTCGGTACTCATCTCAATGTCTTTCGTAACCTGGCCCTTTTTAGCAGTAATCTCTAAATACTTCGCTTCTGCAGTAAGTTTCTCCAGGTAGTTTGATTCCCCCAGTTCAAATCGTCGTTGCGTGGCCCTGGCAAAGGTGCTGTACAGACTATCCAAAAACTCAAATTGCTCCAGTCTGCTTTGATGGTATAGCACTTCCTCAAAGGCCAACGCTACCTGCTTACTGACCTGCCTTTCTTTTATTCTCAAGTTCATCTTTGCTAACTCTGTATCGTACCTGGCCACCTGACTACCCAGGCTGAGGGTACTTGGGAAAGGAATGGATTGCTGAATTCCAAAAACGTTTAATGGATTATCATTTTGAGCGAGATTATTCTCATCGTAACCATAATAAAAATTGGTTTTGCCAATATCCCAGGCGGTATTTTCGAGATATCTTTGCTGCTCTACCTGTAATTCACCAACCTTTAGATTCAAATTATTAGCCATGGCTAACCCAATAGCTTGTTCGCGACTCAGTGAATTCACCTGACTAAAAGTAGGTTGGGTTATACCCGACATTAACAATACCAGTAGTAAGAGGGTGATCTTACCAACACCCTTACCCGTATATTTTTCAAAATAGGTATAGATCACTGGCAAGACAATCAGTGTAAGCAGCGTCGCGGTGACCAACCCGCCAATCACTACAGTGGCCAATGGTCGCTGTACCTCTGCGCCAGCAGAAGTAGAAAAGGCCATGGGGAAAAATCCAAGGGCCGCAGCTGAAGCTGTCAGCAACACTGGCCGCAAACGTTGAGAGGTACCCTTAATTACCCGCTCTTTGAGATCTTCGATGCCCTCGTCTCTAAGGTCATTGAAGTAATCAATCAAAACGATGCCATTAAGAACAGCCACGCCAAATAAGGCAATGAAACCCACCCCGGCAGATATACTGAACGGCATCTCCCGAAACCACAATAAATAAATGCCTCCAATAGCAGAAAGTGGAATAGCAGTGAAGACCATCAATGCTTGTCTAAAAGACTGAAAAGTAAAATAGAGCATAAGGAGGATTAAAAAGAGTGCAATTGGTACAGCAATTTGTAATCGACTTTTGGCTGCCTGAAGATTTTCAAATTGACCGCCATAGCTGATTGAATAACCAAATGGTAAGGACAACTGATCTCCTATTATACCTCTTATCTCGTTTACCAAGGACTCCATGTCACGATTTCTAACATTGATCCCCACGACAATTCGGCGTTGAGTATTGTCTCTTGCGATCATGGCGGGACCTTTTCTTTCCTGAATGTTTGCCACCTCTCTCAGTGGCACCTGGCCTCCATTTGGAAGGTCGATATATAAGTTTCTTACATCTCCGATATCTGTCCGATGTGTCGCTGCCAACCTCACCACGAGATCAAAACGTTTTTCCCCCTCAAATACTACTCCGCTAGTTGATCCGCCGAATGCCATCTGAAGCATATTGTTCAAATCAGCAATGTTGAGTCCATATTGAGCAATTTTAGGCCTATTGTAGGTAACCGCTATTTGAGGAAGCCCGTCTACTTTCTCAATGCTAATATCGGCCGCCCCTTCCACATCAATGATTAAGCTCTTCACCCGATTGGCCAATTGATCAAGTATTTCCAGGTCCTCCCCATATATCTTGACAGCGACATCAGCCCTGACACCGGTGATGAGCTCATTAAATCGCATCTCAATCGGCTGGGTAAACTCATAACTAACTCCCGGAATGATTGACATCGCCTCTTTCATCTTATCAGCTAGTTCATCCTTCGTTTTAGCATTTACCCACTCCTCTTTGGGCCTCAATTTGATGATGACATCGGTCTCTTCCATTGACATCGGGTCTGTTGGTACTTCAGCTGCTCCTACTCTGGTAACTACCTGGTCCACCTCTTCAAATTCGGACAACAATATCTCTTCTATTTGGGTCACAATATCTACGGTTTTAGTCAAAGAAGTACCTGTCTTTAAAATTGGTTGCACTACAAAGTCACCTTCATCCAGTGTAGGAATAAACTCTCCTCCCATCCTGCTAAATAAAAAGATAGCAGAAATAAGCAGGCTAAAGGCCAGGGTCAAGACGATCCGTCTATAGTTTAGGCCCCAATGTATCACCGGGTAATAGAAACTTTGAATTTTGGCCATTATCCTATCAGACAGATCTTTTCTTTCACCACGGGGTTTGCAAACCAATGCGGCCAGCGCTGGAATAAATGTAAGACTCAGGATCATTGCTCCTAACAGAGCAAAACTGAAGGACATCGCCATGGGTCTGAACATCTTACCTTCAACTCCAGAGAGAGACAATATGGGCACGAAAACGATTAGAATGATAATCTGACCAAAAAAGGCAGTTTTCATCATTTTAGTGGCACTCTCAATGGTTATTTGATCTTTACGCTGTTGTAGCGCCACCCCTGATAAACCAATTAATTCGTTGCGACTGCTGGTTACTTTAAAGACTATAAATTCTATGATGATTACTGCTCCATCAATGATTATTCCGAAATCAATTGCACCCAGACTCATTAGGTTGGCGGACAAACCAAACTGATTCATCAATCCGATACCAAATAAGAGAGAAAGCGGTATGACGGAGGCGACAATCAATCCGGCCCGAAGGTTTCCCAGAAGCAAGACCAGGACAAATATCACAATCAATGCTCCGAGCGTAAGGTTTTCAGCAATGGTAAAAGTCGTTTTGTCAATAAGCTCACTGCGTTCAAGAAAAGGATTGATATAGACTCCTTCAGGAAGCATTTCTTGTACTTCAGCCACTCTTTCCTTAACCCTGCTAATCACTTTTTTAGTAGAGGCACCTTTCAGCATCATTACCTGACCAAGAACCTTCTCCCCTTCTCCATTACCTGTTATGGCTCCAAATCGAGTGGCGTGCCCGAACTTCACCTCGGCCAGGTCACTAACTAAAACCGGTATTCCATTGGTGTTTTTAACAACAATATTTCGAATATCTTCCAGGCTACTCACCATTCCTTCACCCCGAATGAAATAAGCCTGATCACCTTTTTCAATATACCCACCTCCGGCTACGTCATTATTAGAAGCTACGGCGTTATAAACATCATGAAGAGTTAGACCCATTGCTCTTAGCTTCTCCGGTTTTATTGAGACCTCATACTGTTTAAGAAAACCACCCCAGGTATTGACCTCGACTACACCTGGAATTCCAGAAAGCTGCCTTTTTACAATCCAATCCTGGATAGTGCGTAAGTCCATAGCGGAGTATTGATCCTTGTAACCCGGTTTTGTATCCAGAATGTACTGGTAGATCTCGCCTAGGCCAGTTGTGATGGGGCCCATTTCAGGGGCACCAAACCCTTCCGGAATACTTTCACTGGCCGACTTAATTTTCTCTGCAATCAGTTGACGAGGAAGGTATGTACCCATGTCGTCATCGAAAACAATGGTGACGACTGACAAACCAAATTTCGAGACGGAACGGATCTCCTTAACTCCAGGCAAATTAGCCATTTCGAGTTCTATTGGATAGGTAATAAACTGCTCAACATCCTGTGTCGATAAATTGCGAGAAGTGGTAAGTACCTGCACCTGATTATTGGTGATATCCGGTACTGCCCCAATGGGAATTTGGGAGATGGACCATGCTCCCCAACTGATCCATGCCACAATTAGTAGCAATACAATAAATTTATTGTTAACGCTGAATTGAATAATTCTGCTAATCATAATAGAATGATTTTAAAAAAATAAGAAATGCCTCTATTGAGGGTGAAGAAAGACAGAATATCAGGCTGTCGGAGGAGAACGGGGTGGCCCTGATGACAATGGTTCTATTGGCCTATAGGTAATAAAATAGATGTTTTGTGGTAAGTCACGATCTGAAATAGCAATTATATCGGAATTCAAAATCACATTAGTGAGCATCTCCGAAACTGGACCTTTAATAGAGGCTTGTGATACTTTCAGATAAGTTTCAAGATGATTGGTACCGAGATCCTGCTCAAAAACATGAGTTAAGAGGTGAATGATGGCATCTTCTTGTACTTCTGGAGCGCAACCGGGCTCATCCTCATGGCTATGAGGAAATAGTGCATGTACCATTAAAATGAGCACAGCTCCGGAAACCGCTATTTTGCTAATGACCCTAAACATCTTCTGATTATAATACTATATAAACTCAATTACAGTTGCAAAGATTAACAAATATCACACACTGTTTGGTCAGACAGCTACAAGATTACTAAAATCACCTCTTTAATTGACATAGGTCACAAAACTGGTCTTTACTGCCAATTACATTTGGCACACAATGTATGAATGACCAGACCTGGTTAAAGCTACTTTTGGTAGGTTTGATTTGCCTGGCCTTCGTCACTTGCATTTCTCTATTGATTAAATGAAATACATCAAATTATGAAAAAGAATATGAGTTCCGTTGATAGGTCAATTCGAATGCTGATTGCACTGATTGTAGGCGTTTTATTCTATATGAATATTATTTCAGGCCTATTAGGAATTATACTATTGGTCCTGGCCGCAGTATTCCTTCTGACAAGTTTTGTTAGTTTTTGCCCCTTATATGCACCTTTTGGGATAAGTACCTGTGCTGTCAAACCACCCAAAACAGAGAAATAGGAACAAAATACTCCGATATTAGATCAATAACTCGTTTGCCTGTTCATTAAAGGGTTAACTAAAAAGATTATAGGTCACAGCTAATCTGCCATTTTTTCTCCATCTGATATATCCAACCGGACGAATTTTGTCGGCCAATCCATTGGTGCTGACCATAAGCCAGTCTCCAGCTACACCAAGTACTGTGAGTGGTTCATTGGGTCCGGAAGCCAGAATGCTGGCTTGATCTATTGGTTTTAAGCGAACCGGATTTGCTTCCACATCCAATCTCTCTACTGAATTAATATTTAAAAAGAAGTCGGCCCATGGTTGATAATTGACCTGATTTCTATCTAGATAAATAGTCTGACCATTGGTGCTGTTAATTATCACTTCTATCCAAAATCTGGTGATGCTCACTACCCTGAAAAACAGGACATTATAGTCAAGTTTCATTGCTTCCGGAACAAGATAAGGTGGCGCAGTGGCGATGTCATCGTAGCCAATGCGCGGTTCGAAAGTTATGCTGTCAAGCGGGTTTAGCATATCGGGCATTTGATCAAACTTAGGGCGTCCATACAGGTAAAGTGTCTCTTTCATTGATGGTGCTGCCACACCCATGCCCATTGGAAGGCTAATGAATTTCTGTAGGTCCAATCTTTCCTGTACGAGGTACTGAGAGGATAAAAGAACTATAGGAATCATCAATTTTGGAGCGGCAGTCTTTGGTCTTTCCTCAAATTCACCTTCATTAGATTTCTCCGATTGCTGATTTCGAAATCGAATAATTAGGATCACGATAGAAATGAATGAGATTGCCCCCACGAAAATTACCAGTCTTGTCAGTAAACGGCTTGATAGGTATTTCGGAATTGAAATCCCGGCAAACAACCCAACAATTGCTCCTCCAATGACATACCAGAATATGATAGCTCCACCCGCCAGACCATCGGACTTATCCACTGTGGCTTTACCCAAAAGGCCTCCCAGAAGAAGACATAAAATGATCATTGAAAGGGTAAACAAGATCCGAAACAATACCTTCGTCTTCATAAACTCACAATTGAGCATTGAAAGTAAAGGATTATTGAAAATAATCTATGACCTAAGACGCGTCTAGAGCAAAAATCGACATCAAACACCTGCTTTTTGCTAAGATGCTCTATTCGTTCCTAAGCGCTTGTACCGGATTGGCAACTGCGGCTTTCCAGGCTTGATTAGCTACTATAGACAAGGCAAAAACCAATGCAATCACACCGATTGCCGGGAATATCCACCACTCCACTTCCGTCCGTACAGGGTAACGATCCAGGTACTTGTCTAGGAGATACCAACCTAAAGGAGCTGCAATAACAAAGGCAATAATTACCAAGCGGGAAAAGTCCTTCGACATTAAACTCACAAGACTATTGACGGAGGCTCCCAATACTTTCCTAATACCAATTTCCTTTGTTCTTTGTTCAGCCATATAAGAGGCCAGACCAAATAACCCCAACCCGGTAATTAGGATTGCCAAAATTGCAAATAGACCTGCCAATTTACGGGTCATCTCAATAGTGGTAAACTTCTCCTGAAATTCTTCATCAACGAATTTGTAATTGAACGGGTAAGCGGCATTATGTTTTTCAAAGATATCTCCGACTGAAGCAAGAGAATTTTGCAAGTTATCTGTTGACTTTAAACGAATGGTTATATAACTGATCCAATCCGGATCGATGAACATGAACATTGGTTTAACCGCTTCATAGGGCGACCCCATTAATACGTTATCAATGACGCCAATCAATGTTCTTTTTCCTCCCCACAGGTCCAATTGAGTACCAATCGGATCTTCTAAGTTCATAAGATCAAGTCCTGCCTTGTTAATGATGATAGCTGAAGAATCAGTGGCAAATTCATTTGAGAAATCCCGCCCCATAAGCATTTTAATGCCCATCGTTTTGGTATAATCATATTCGGTGGCTACCGTGGTAAAAATTACCTTCTGGCTTTCCGACTTACCAGGCCATCCCAGGAAATTATTAGACCAAATGCCAGTTATCGGACTATTTGAACGAGTCACTGCCTCTACTACACCAGACTGTAACAACTCTTGCTTGAGCACATGATAATTCTTCGCCAGGTCTTCGGTGTTTTCAATTCCGATCAAATTTTCCTGCTCATAGCCTAATTGTCTGCTTTGAACAAGGTCAATTTGCTTGAAGATGACCACTGTTCCAATCATAAGGAATATTGAGAATCCGAACTGCAAAATCACCAAAATTTTCCGAGGGGTTGAAGCCCCTTTTCCTGCCGAAATGGCTCCCTTCAACGTTGTTACTGGCTGGAATGCTGATAGATATAATGCAGGGTAGCTTCCGGATATTACACCCGTAAAAAAGATAACAATGAAAGAGAATAGCCAGAATTTCTCAGATGTATAATCAATGGCTAACTCTTTATCAACAAGGGTATTAAATCCCGGAAGCGCTAACTGTGCAATCAGTATAGCTAACGCAAAAGAAATAACTGCAATGAAAATTGATTCACCAAAAAACTGAAAAATCAATTGATATCGGTTTGAACCTAAACTTTTCCTGATACCAACCTCTCTTGCCCGTTTTTCAGACCTTGCAGTGGCAAGATTCATAAAATT
>JAJCYL010000202.1 GCA_029262955.1 Cytophagales bacterium
TATTGTTAACGAAAACATCATAATCTTGGGCGTTGAAACCTTGATCGTTTGTAACAGATACTCCAACTTTTGTTCCATTAGGTAGGTTTGTTATACCGAAGAAAAAAATCCCATTGGCATCCTCTCTGTAGTCCAATTCAAGTTTTAAATTCCGATCGTTTGGGTCAAAGAGTTCCTCGGTCTTCACCTCAGTGTTAGAAGCGACTTTATTATTATTGTTGGTGGGGTTTCCACAAGATGCAGTAAGGAAAATAAATACGATAACAGTGCTTAATATTTTCATGCCATTAATTTCAATGATTCCAAATTTACAACAGTTGAATTTGGCTCAAATTACCGCCAACGTCAATGCAAGATGCGTGCGCTTGCCGCATCTTACAACAACTAATCTAGTGAGGCTGCTGCACTTATACAACGGTTGGGGTGAGAGCTGCGCATCCTAATCTTATTTTGATTTCACAGAGTAGGAGATGGATTGATAGTTGCCAAAGCAGCAGACGAACGGGCGGATTTGTGGTGAGGTCGGAGGATGTGAGTAAGCGCATGCATTTCTTGCAGTTTGTTAGAGCCGTTTTTAGCTTTAATTCACAAGTCAGTTTCCAATTTTGATTTCGAGAACTTGGCTTTGGTTGTTAATTTGCCAATATGAAAACTGCTGCAGGAAGGATTGTCCAAGCAGGAGTGGATCACCATCGTTTACGATACTGGCAATTACGTCGTAAACAGTAACATCTACAATCCTTATCGAGTTTATTTTTACCCGCCTGGAGGTGATTACGGAACCATCTGCAAGTTGATATGATTGATCTTTTAAATAATCGGATGGCCGTATTATTCCAAGTTCTATAAGATACTTTTCCGTTGATTCCTCTAAAGAAATATCGGAAGCGCCACTGTCAACTACATAAGAGAAGTCTTTACCTCCAATTTTCAGGGGGATATAAAGGACACCATTTCGCTTCTTCAACGGAATCTTTACAATACCCTCTTGAAATGTTTGGTCAAAATACTCATCAGGCGTTGTTTCAATTGGGAATTTGACAAGTTTGTAGTCTAAAGATCCTTTTAGGATAGTAATCTTTTCATTAGTTCCTCTAACTGGATATTCTTCATACCGGAAATAAAATCGTTCCCTTGGTTGTAAGGTTATTACAGATCCATCAGTTACATCCTTCCCATATACTTTGGCGTTGTTCATGAACAGACCACAATCATCATTGGTACCACAATAAACATCGTCTGGTTCTCCGTATTGTTTTTTCCAGGTATTAAATATGGAATTAAATAGCACATACGAATCCTCAAATTCAAATTCAATTTCAACTTCTATATATGAAGGATGATCTATAGTTTTAAATTCCCAATAACTATCCAAAGTCATATCAAGACCACTTATCTTATTGAATGGATGTGGCCGCGATTTTTCCATTTTAAACTGACCTTTGTAGATGACATCATTCAATTCGTAGCCTGGTGTTGTTTTAACAACCTTAAAGCCAAGATTGTCCAATTTTGGAGCTACAATCTCATATTGTTCATCGAAGTAAAGATCTAATAGATGGAAGAAGCCATCGTAACCTAGAGTCTGGCATTGAGCTGACATCATAGTTGATGAAAATATTAGTACGAGTATGGGTTTTTTCATCTGATAGAATGTTCGTTAAGGGAGATAGTTTGGCTCTAACAATATAGGTTACATAGGATGTTTGCCCAAAAGTTAGACAATAGGCTGTGAAAAACAGAACCAAATGTAAGAATGAATGAAGGAGGTAGTGGGCAAATATTCTATGTAACATCGTTGGACGATGCCTGAACAGCCACCCTATGGGTATTTGTCAAAAGCAAGTTCCTCTATCAGTAGTGATTCTGATGGAATGGGCATCCGGACTTAGGTAATTTTGGATTTTGATCCCTGTATCTGGTGAACCGGATTGCCAGGCAGACATAGCTACCCCTGCCAACAACAGATTAGCTGTCAATTAACTTTTCAATCAATTCAAAGAACTATCCTTTTGCGCATCAACTCAAGAAGGTGCAGGAGGGCTACCAGTCAAAACCTTTATAACCACCATCTTGCCTTGTTTACATTTTGGACATATGCTAGGGTCTTTCCCGGTCACCATTTCAAGCACTTGTATGGCTGAAAGATTCTGGAGTAATGACACATGCAATGGCTTGTTAATAAGCAGGAAGCACTGTCCCCTTTTGTTGCCATTGGCAGCAGCCAACAGGCCATAATAACGGATTTTGTAGAAACCCGAAGGGAGCACATGCCGCATAAACCTGCCGATAAATTCCTCTGCATTCAGGGTTAGCAGTCCATTGTTAAGGCTCTTCCTGTAGTCTTTCCACCTGAAAGTCACTTTACCTCCGCCAACCTCGACAATCCTGCTATTGCTGATGGCAACCCTGTGGGTATACTTGCCCAGGTATTGCACTACCGATTGTGGTCCTGCCATGGATTTTTTACAGAATACATTCCAGTTTTTCTCATAGAGTTGTTTCTTCAGCATTAAAAGCCCCTGATCATCATCGGGAAGCCGGATTTTCCCTGTGGTTATATATTTTTCCAGCAGGCTCCACATCACACCCCGAAAGACTTTAGAGAGGGCTTTGACCGGAAGGAAGAACTTCCTGGGGGCCCGAACCCACTCAACCCCATCGGCCGATAATCCACCCGCAGGGATGATCATATGGATGTGGGGGTGGTAGGTTAAGGCCTGGCCCCAAGTGTGCAGTACTGCTACCGCACCTGTTTCTGCCCCAAGGAACTTTGGATTTTGGCCCACCTTTCGCAAGGTCTGTGAAGCTGCTTTGAACAACATATCATAACAGACCTTTTGGTTGAGGTAGAACAGCTTATGCAGGGATGAAGGAATGGTGAAAACCATATGAAAATACCTACAGACCGGCAAGCTGCTTTTCAGTTTATCTACCCATATGAGTTGCTTGATATACTGGCATTTGTTGCAGTGGCGGTTGCGACATGAATTGTAGGCGATGCGCTGATGAGCGCATTGATCACACCCTTCCAGGTGTCCTCCCATAACAGCAGTTCTGCATTGAGTGATGGCCCTAAAAGCCTTAAGTTGGTCAGCACATAGCTTGTGCTCGTCTATAAATTGGCTACCATACTCCTTGAATATGGAGGCTACATCCTTTGGATGCCTTGTGTTGACTTCCATGGTAATCAGGGTTGATCAAAAGGACTTTTAACAGAAGGGTCGATAGCTGCTAAGTGCAGGTAGACCATCGTAGAACTCAACGAACTGTGTCCCAGTAATTTCTGGATCAACTTCAGGTTGGTTCCCTGCTCTAACATATGGGTAGCAAAAGCATGTCTGAGGCTGTGGGGATGGATCGCCTTTTTGATTCCAGCTCTGGCAGTAGCCCGTTTTACTATCATGAGTACTGAAGATGTGGAATAGGGATGACCGGTTTTGCGACTTTCAAAGACATATTTTGTCGGTTTGGGATGGGCATTGGCATAGTAATCACGCAGCAATTTGAGGGCTTTGACTGCTAATAAGGTATCCCTGGCCTTATTGCCTTTCCCATTGTTTACCCTAACAAGCATGCGATCAGAGTCAATGTCTCTTAACCGAAGGTTGAGCAACTCCTGCTTTCGCATCCCGGTTGAATAGAGTAAAGCTATTATTGCCTTGTGCTTGGGGTTGGGGGTTACTTCAATAAGTGCAGTTACTTCCTGCTTGGAAAGAATGTCAGGTAAATGGTGATTACGCCTGGGCCTTTTAATCTTAACCCCTTCATCCCAGCTTAGTCCCAATACGTCCTGACGTAGAATCTTGACTGCACTAATTACCTGGTTAATAAACGAATTGGACAGCCCTCGCTCTTCTCTACAGTAGTAAAGGTATTTTTTGACCTGTTCGGTGGTGATCTTCTCAGGAGACAGCTTATAGTGCCTGCTCAACTGAACAAGTGTGGTTAGATAAGAGGTTATAGTCCGGGGACTATAATTGCGGAATTGGAGCTCCCGGACAAACTGGTCACTCAGTCGTTTTTTTTTTTCATCTGATTATCTTTTAAAGTTCTATCTATCAAGATAATCATTCCTCAGACCCTACCGACGTTAGGAGGTTTCGTTCAACAATTCAGTATGCTGTCAAAATGTAACTATACTTACCTTGTAGTACGCTAATCTAATGGGTTTCAGAGACTTGCTTATTACAAACTTCACATGGTCCATATTTAGAACTGTTGGGTTGAGGTATCTGAATTGATCTGTTTTTTCCATAATGTTTTTAGGCAATAAAAGATCCGGATGTGGAGCGAAGCGACACTGGTGTGCTACGTAGGATCAAAATTTGTCGTTCAAAAATAGAATGGAAAAGGAGTGACTAATATGTTTCTGAAAAACGATCATTTAAACGTCCGTTTTATCCCTAGGTTAATCAATCAAAAAAAGGGATATAATCCCCTTTTAAAATATGATGTCTTCAATTGGTGGATGTTGACACTCAGGGTAATTGTTGTCTTCTTCTTCCTCAATATCAAAGCCAAGAATTTCAGCGAATTGTGTTTGGTGTTGTTTGAGAGGTGGGTTAATAAATAAACTTTGAAGAAGCTGAATTCCTATTTCCAGATTACCAAAATTAATGGATTCTTGAACAGCGTTTGATAATTGAGCTTGATCGTTTGAATTGTTAAAATCGAAAGTTTTCATAATTGATAAGAATTTAAAGTTAAAAAATTAATTATGCTGCACAGTACCATAGTCCATTCGGACGTTTTCAATGACAACTAAAGACAGGTTGGAGTGAAAAACTCAGGAAGGTTCGTTGTAAATGAAGTTTACGGAATGTAAATGAAAACCTTAGTTTTTTGAATCACCTAAGTCTGTGTTGGCTGAAAATGGGAACTTTGTCGCTTAATTGATTGATATAGGCGTCCAAAGGGCCACGACCCGACGACGCACCGCTGGCGGGGTTTGGGGTTAAGACCCCATTATTTGCCCTTACTATTGGGAGTCTTGAGATCGTCGAAGAGAGACGAAGTATAGAAATCGTGCTATGTAGAAAAGTTCTGCAATAATCGTAAAACATTGAACTTTGGCTCCCAAGGTCAAATGGGACAAAAGCCGCAATAGATTGATTTTCAGATATAAGGTCTTACTAGGGAAAAGAAATAAAAAAAGGGGCGTTAGCCCCCTCAATATTTTACAGTACTCCAACTGCCTTAAGTATTCCACTTAAAGCGACCGTACCAGCCCAAAATAGGAACATCCATTTTACCAATTTTGATTCGATAATTGCTGCCATAGCTGCTAGGTCTGCTTTGGTTGCAATATCCCTGGTAGACTTGCTAACTTCCTTTTCGACTTTTGTTTCCATAAGTTCAAGAAGCATTTTTGATTCTTTGTCACCAAGTTTGTCCTTGATGGCATCGTACAATTCTAATTCTAAAGTACTCATAAGCGTATACGAATTTAGTGAATAATTGATTAATTATGAGAGTAGTGACCGGTTAACAGTAGTGGTTCTTAATGACTAATGGCAAGGTGGAAGCAAAAAACTCAGGAAGGTTCTTTTCGAATGTCCCGAGAATGGGGAAAATGAGAATGAAAGCCTTAGTTTTTAGAACGACCTTGGTGTGATGGCTTTAAAAGTGTGGGCCCAGTGTCAGTAAGAAAACCGAACTTTACTCCCATGATTGATTGATCTAGGTGCCTGGAGGCCACGACCGGCCTGTCCGCCGCAGTATAAATGTAGGAGGAAAGGCACACCATTGGCGGGTTTGGGGTTAAGACCCCATTTTTCAATACAACTTACTATTGGGACTATTGAGATCGTCGCAGAGAGGCGAAGTATGGAAGTGTGAAAGCCGTTTTTCAGCTATACTGGCAACCTCCCTTGTTTTTATCAATTAATTGACATTTTGAGTTGATACCGTTAAATTGTATTAAAAATAAAAACGGAGCAATGAATACCAAATTCACAATAATCATTATTGCTAGTACAATATTATTCACATCGTTTAATAGTATTACCACAGTAGATTATTTAGTATTATGCCGAACAGTAGATGGATATGCAGCCGCAATTACAGAAGATTATCTGGATCAAGTGACACGATATTCAGTCGATAAGGATTACCAGGCAATCCAACGTTTGATGGATGCCGGAGTAGTTATTATGCTAAAAGGAGGTGTAGAAGTTTATACAGTAGATGTGGGGTGGACAGTCATTGAGTTCCGTCTAAAAGGTGATACACAAACTTGGTGGACTGTGAGGGAAGGGCTAAAATGTAATTGAAACTCGGTTCCATAAACTAAGGGTAATGGAACCCGACAAGTGCTACCCTGAGCGCTCCAGCCCGGCATTGCCCATACGCAGCGGACAGGCTGCTTTTTTCGCTCAGCAGCCTTCTTAAAAAAGCAAATAATTTTAGGAAATCGACAGTTCAGTTCCATAAAATCTTAGTTTATAGGTTTATTGGAACTGGAATCATTTAATACTTTTAATTCAAGATATTTTTGTTCTAAAATTCTGTACTGAATAGCAATGGAATCCTGTTTGTTCTCTAACTTTTTGATTACGGCTTTCTGCTCATTGAATTTTTCCAATTGCTCATATGGAGCATGGTCCCTGCCCAGCATATAAGCGCCACCTATAGCGGCAATTACCCCAGTGATAACTAGCCCCAGATATACGGGTGATCGCAGATGTCTGAGAAAGTTATTTGAGTTTGCTGATAGGTTTTCAAACCATGTTTTTAATTGAGGGATGGTCTTTTTTGCATGAAGTATGGCATTTGCTTGTTCTTCTTCGTTTAATGAGCCAAGCCAGTTAGAAAACCTAACAATTACTGCAGATTGATTAAAGGTGTGTGAATATTGTTGTAAACCATTTACTGCGTTGTAGGAAGTAATTCTAAATTGTTCTCCTACAATATGGGCTATAAACGCATCCTGTGCATTGTGCCTTCTGATTTCAATTTCATCAGGATGCTTGGTAATAAAAAGTTCAGAATTATTGACAGTTAATTTTTCAAGATCTTTGAAAAGATTATCAAGCAATTGTATCTGCGAAGGGGTAAGCTCTTGAACAATGATGTTGTCCTTCCATTGATTTAATTGGTTAAAAACTTCTTTATCATCAAGTTGAGTTTTGTTAAATGATTTTCTTGGGCCTTTTTTGTCACTCTCAATTTTTTGAATATCATAAACTCCACTCGGATCAGTCATCCTGATATTAAAAATTAGACCGGGGTCATGGCTTACAAGAATCTTCATGTCACCTGGCTGGTGGATTGAACTTAACAGATCACTATTATCATGAATAAATCCCGTAAGTTTTTCCCTGAAAGGTGAAGGGAATGGTATTTTTTCTTTCGGAGAATTATCCTGGGATTTTGCTACAAACCTTCCATTTTCATCTAAATGTTCCCGCTTCAAAGACAATCCTTTTGCTGTTAACATCACTTCTAAAGTGCTCTCAGTTTTATGGTGCAATATGCCGTCATCAAAGAGGTGAGTCAGGTACATCAGACGTTTTTCAGAGTCAATTTCTCCCCATATTTTACGAATATCAGTTAGAGCGTTATCTACTTTTAGAAGATACTCTCTTGTATACATTACCAGTTCTTTGTTGAATTCCGTAGCTAAAATCGTAGGCTTAATAGGCTTT
>JAJCYL010000203.1 GCA_029262955.1 Cytophagales bacterium
ATATAATCATCAACCATAGTTTTGCAAATGTCTTGTGTTGGGAGAATCCAATTGGACAAAAAATAGAATACGATAATGACGGCCCCGCAGAAATTATAGGCGTAGTTGAAGATTACCATTTCAGAAGTTTACACCATAAAATAGAACCTCTTTTGATCATTTATAATCGAACAAAGTCATGGCATCTTTTGGTCAGAAAGGTACATGGAGATGTTAAAAACATCGAAGATGAATGGTACAAAGTCTATCCTGACAAACCATTCGAATATCGATATCTGGATGTTGAATTGAATAACCTCTATCAACAAGAAGCCAGTATTAACCAACTTTTGTGGTATTTCTCATTACTCATCATCAGCCTGACCTGCTTTGGGTTGTATGGCATTTCATTTTATACAATCGTTCGCAGAACAAAGGAAATTGGCATACGCAAAATTTTAGGGGCAACATTCAACAATTTAATCTATCTACTTTCGAAGGATTTCCTGAAATTGATTGGTATTGCTTTAATTATTGCAATACCAGCAAGTGTTGCAATAACTCAACGATGGATCGAACAATATGCTTATCGGATTGAGTTGGAATGGTACCTTTTTCTGATACCCACAATTTTGCTCTTGTTCATTGCAATGATGACCATGAGCTTTCAAACTTTAAAAACGGCCAAAGCCAATCCGGTAGAGGCCTTGAGATACGAATGATTGAACCAACAAAATATGCTTAGAAACTATATCAAAATTGCCTGGAGAAGCCTCCTACGAGATAGGGTTTTTTCGACCATCAATATTCTTGGACTTGCGACAGGTCTTGCAGTGACGATGTCAATTATTCAATACATCAGATACGAATTGAGCTACGAGGACACACATGAATATGCTGACCGGATCGTAAGATTAACGATGGACTATTTTGATGGAGATGTGGTCACTTTTCAGGATGCTGGAATGTATGGCCAGGTAGCTCTAAGAATAAAAGCAGATATCCCTGAAGTTGAAGACGTTACCAGCGTAACAACTGCTAGCTTTATCACATTTAGCATTGGAGAAAAACCATTTAAGGAATCGGGAATTTTGCTTGCGAATCCATCCTTCTTCAGGGTCTTTTCATACCCATTCCTTGAGGGTAACAAAGAAAAAGCTCTCTCTAACCCTTTTGAGGTTGTGCTGACCCAAAGTTTGGCAAAGAAGTATTTTGGAAATCAGCCTGCCTTAAATAAAACGCTGAAGTATTCCTGGGAAGAAAGAGATTATTACTTCTCAGTGGTGGGAGTGATACCGGATAATCCCGAGAATACCCATTTGAAATTTAAAATGCTTATATCCTGGCCCACAACTCAAATAATTTGGAAATGGCTCAATCACAATTGGGATAACAACAATGAATATACGTACGTGCTTTTGGAGGAGCTCGCTTCTTACAATGGCTTTACCGAGAAACTAATCCATTTCAACGAAATATTAGAAACTGAAAAGAGATTTCCAGGGGAGAGAATCGTCTCTCAACCTTTGAAAGACATCCATCTTTATTCAAAAAAGGGGTATGAATTAGAAGCTCCTGGTGATGCAAAAGGGGTGTATTTCCTTTTGGTCATTGCCCTGTTTGTCATTCTTATCGCCTGGGTTAATTATGTAAATCTTTCAACTGCCAAATCACTGGAGAGAGCAAAGGAAGTAGGCATCAGAAAAGTAGTCGGATCGAACAAAAGTCAATTGAAGTTGCAGTTTCTGACGGAAGCTGCTCTTTCAAATGCAATAGCTTGCGTCCTGGCAGTTAGCCTTATTCAATCATTCTCACCCATAATTAGGAACATCTCAGGCTTACCCGAAAATTATACATTTATTTATGATCCCTATTTCTGGATGACCTTAGGTATCCTGCTATTGTTAAGTATTCTATTGTCAGGTTTTTACCCTGCTATAGTACTCTCATCGTTTCAACCGTCGATGGTATTGAAAGGTAAATTCTCCAATTCCTTAAAAGGTCAGAACCTCCGTCGGATATTGGTGATTTTACAATTCTCTCTAACCATAATACTTCTAACGGGTACACTAACAGTCAGTGAGCAAGTCAATTACATGAAAACTAAGGACCTGGGAATGAGTCTTAACAATAAGCTCATTATTGAATCACCAACCGTGGGAAGAGAAAAACAAAACGCAAATATCTTTCAGAATCAGTTGCTCAATTTGGAGATCAATAATATCTCATTTTCGCTGGCGGTACCTGGCTCAGAGGATAGACTCGGCAGCACCAATTCAGTGTCATTAATTGGCGCCTCTCAAGCCCAGAATTACAATTTTTACATATACGCTATTGATGATGGATTCACTGATCTCTTTGACATTAAGATGTTAGCAGGTGAGAACTTTAATCAAGAAAAAAACAATGACGGGAAGATAATTGTGAATGAAGAGTCTCTCAGGTTGTGGGAAATCCCAAATCCGGAAGACGCAATAGGACGGAAGGTCGATTTTTGGGGCATCGAAAGGACGATAATAGGTGTTGTCAAAGACTTTCACCAAACATCGGTGAAGGTTCCTCTTCTCCCCTTAATTTTCAGATACTCATCTGTTTCGAGAGGATTCTGGAACTACGTTTCAATTGATGTTTCATCAAAAGCAAGTGATCAACTATCACAAATTAAGGAGGCTTATAAATCTGCTTTTCCTAATAGCATATTTTCTTACTTCTTTCTCGACGAGAGGTACAACATCCAATACAGTTCGGATGAGAACTTTTATAGGGTTGTAAAAATCATCACCATTCTGGCCATTTTCATTGCAACTTTAGGCCTCTTGGGTTTGGTATCATTTACAACCACTCAGCGAACCAAAGAAATCGGAATTAGAAAAGTGCTGGGTGCAAGTGTGGGACAAATATTAACCCTCCTTTCAACCGTTTTTTTAAAACTGGTTCTGCTAGCTATTGTCTTGGCTACTCCTCTGGCGTACATAACTGCGAATAAATGGCTTACTGGTTTCCCCTATCGAATTGAAATCTCTTGGTGGATAATTGCTATACCTGTTGTGCTAATTCTTTCAGTTACTTTGATTTCAATCAGCCTCGAATCCATAAAAGCTGCCAGAAGAAATCCGGTAGAGGCCTTGAGGTACGAATGATTGGTATAAGGATTTTGGCTTAGAATGCGAAAAGATAATAGCACATAAATCAAACGTCAACCCAAGTTCTCTATTCAGATAATCTGACACTGACAATTATGCTAAAACACTACTTCAAAGTCGCCTTTAGAAACCTTTTGAGAAATAAAACTATCTCCTTTCTCAACATAATCGGATTGGCATTGGCCATATCTTGCTCTATTCTTATTTACCTATGGGTTCAGGACGAAACGAGCTTTGATTCTTTTCATGAAAATGGAAACAATATTTACCAAGTAGTTACCGAAGATTCCTTCAATGATGTCATTCAGTACGGCAGATCGACACCCTATCCTTTGGGTAAAGTGATAAGTGGGTATGCTCATGAAATTAAATATGTAATTCGCTTTAATAACTGGTTTGAAAAATTATCCATTCGCTATGGTGATAAGAATTTTAATGAACGAGTGACATTCACAGATCCCGCTTTTTTTCAAACTTTTACTTTTCCCTTTGTTGAAGGAGATGAAAAAACTGCCTTCGAAGACCCTTTATCCGTGGTTATCACAGAGGAAATTGCCAAAAAGTATTTTGGGGATTCAAACCCTTTAGGCAAAAACCTCCAAATCACATCAGAGAATTTTACAACCAATGTAGTTGTGAGAGGGGTAATCCAAAATCTTCCTCACAACTCCTCTTTGGATTTTGACTTTCTTTTACCAATTAGCCTCCTCAACAAAAATATCAGTTGGATAAATAACTGGGGAACAATCTTCCTCAAAACCTTCCTCTTACTAGAGGAAGGCGCAATTGTTCCTGAGGTTATTTCAAAAATAGAAAATGTACCCAGCGAACATCATGACTGGAATTATAAGCTATTTCTCCAGCCATTTAAAGACCTACGTTTATATGAAGAATTCAAGGAAAACCGAACTCCAACTGGCAGAATCGTATATATAAACCTATTCAGCATTATTGCTATAGCCATTATTCTCATTGGCTGCATCAATTTCACTAATCTTTATACTGCATTTTCTTCCAGAAGGGCCAAAGAAATTGGTTTGCGAAAAGTGATGGGAGCGCACAGAAAAATACTGTTCA
>JAJCYL010000204.1 GCA_029262955.1 Cytophagales bacterium
AACCGGTGAACTTCAGTCGGAGGGAATTTTTGTCGAGGGAGTTAGAACTGGTGAGTGGAAATTCTATCACAAAAATGGCTCGACTGCTGCCGTTGGGAATTTTACCGAAGGTCGAAAATTAGGAGATTGGCAATATTTCTACGAAGATGGCTCCCTGAGTTCTGAAGGGTTTGAACGCAACGATCAGAAAGATGGGTTTTGGAAATTATACTATGAAACGGGAGAATTAAAAGGAGAAGGAACATATAAAGAAGGATCTGGAGACTATCAGGAGTTTTATCCAAGTGGGAGACTGAAAATCGCCGGTCAATTGTTGAACGCTCGTAATGACGGAAAGTGGATGTATTACTACGAGGATGGCAATCTGGAAGGTGAAGCAAATTTTAGGCGAGGAGAGGGATCCTATACTGGTTATTATCCCGATGGTACACTCAAAACCAAGGGATATATAAGGGATGATAAGAAAATTGGCGAATGGAAACTTTATGACGAAGATGGTAAGCTGGCAGGATTCTACAAACCAATTTATGAAGAAGATCCTCCGGTTTACAAGACTTCAGAAACAATAGGGGAAGATTCCGAACGAGTTAAATATGAGAAACCTGAATACCGCTTTCGAAATAGAAACATCCGATATTTCACGCCTACAATCAATGAATACAAGGGGGTAATTCTCGCATTAAACCCATTGACGACTTTTATCGGCTCAATGCCTTTCTCATTGGAATACTATAGTCAGGAACGTCTAGGTTACGAGCTTCAATATGTCCTTATTAGAGATCCATTTTTTAAACCCAATTCTTCAATTGATCTCAATGAAAACTATAAACGAGGGTTTGGTATAAAATTCCGCCAGAAATTTTACCATAGAGAGGGATCCTTTGGCATACCCTACTTTGCTCATGAGTTATCCTATACCAGCATAAATCATAAGGCTAATGTCATGGACAGTACAGGAGTAAATGTTATTAATCGGACTATAGGTGCTAAAGAGGATCGGTTTGACTATGGAATTACAGTTGGAACTCGATGGGTTCGGAATTCAGGCAGTGGCGGATATACCTTGGATGTATACTTGGGCGTTGGCATTGGTTATAGAGGTTACAATAAGAATTATGGAACCAATAGTGATTATGATACCATATTTAATGACGTAAATCAACACAAAACATCGGTGCCATTACTCTTCGGAATTAATTTCGGTTTTATGGTACCAAAAAGGGAGACAACAAGTAGATAATGGGAAAGACAGTTGTAATAGGTGGATCGCCAAATAGTTATCGATATTCTTATCAAGCAACGCTTAGATTGAAGGAAAATGGACACGAAGTTGTTCCGGTGGGTATACATACGGGCTACATCAGTTCTATTGAAATTTTAGATCTTAAGAGTAAACCAACTATTGAAGATGTTGATACAGTCACTATGTATCTTTCTCCTCAAAATCAGGAGGAATGGAAAGACTACGTTTACTCTTTAAAGCCAAGAAGAATCATATTCAATCCCGGGGCAGAAAATCCAGCTTTTGAGCAGCAAGCCCTATCAAAAAATATTGAAATAATCAATGCCTGTACGCTGGTAATGTTGAGCGTTGGTAATTACTAATTCTAACGCATTCCTGTAATAAAACGAATTTATTTTAAGTTGCTGATTATCTGATAGTTATATCGAAATGTCCCAATAATATTTTTCAATGTTCGAACATGTAATTCACAATCAATTTGTGTACTTTTGCGCAACTGTAAATTGACAGAATGAGCGACAAAAAGGGAGATTCAAAAAGTAACTATTCGGCTGATAATATTCAGGTTCTTGAGGGACTTGAAGCGGTAAGAAAAAGACCAGCAATGTACATTGGTGACATAAGCTTTAAAGGGCTTCATCACATGGTCTGGGAAGTTGTAGACAACTCAATTGATGAGGCGCTTGCTGGTCACTGTGATACCATCATAGTACAAATAAATGAAGATAATTCTGTTCTTGTTCAGGACAATGGCCGTGGAATTCCGACGGACATGCATGAGAAAGAGCAAAGGTCAGCATTAGAAGTGGTTATGACCGTTCTCCATGCGGGCGGCAAGTTTGACAAGGATACATACAAAGTATCAGGAGGGCTCCACGGTGTAGGTGTTTCGTGTGTCAATGCCTTATCAAAAAACTTGAAAGCAACCGTGCATCGCGATGGCAAGGTCTATCAACAAGAATACGAAAGGGGATTTCCGAAATATCCAGTTAAAGAAGTAGGCAAAACAGATATAACCGGTACAATAATTGAGTTCCTACCAGACACAGACATTTTCACTGTATCAGAATACAAATATGAAACGGTAGCAACTCGACTGAGAGAACTGTCCTTTCTTAATGCTGGTATAAGAATAAAATTAGAAGATCTAAGAGAGAAAGACGAAAATGGTAATGTGAAGTCAGAAGAATTCTATTCTGAAGGGGGGCTGAAAGAGTTTGTTGAATACCTGGATGGAGGGCGTGAAAACTTAATCCCTGAGCCAATATATATTAATTACGAGAAGTCTGATACACCTGTTCAGGTTGCCATTACTTACAACACTTCATTTACCGAAAATGTGGTGTCCTATGTCAATAACATTAATACGATTGAAGGCGGAACCCATGTTGCGGGATTTAGAAGAGCGCTAACCAGAACATTGAAGTCATACGCTGACAAATCTGGTCTTCTTGAGAAAGCAAAAGTTGAAATCACCGGAGACGACTTTAGAGAAGGGTTGACCGGTGTAATTTCAGTAAAAGTTCAAGAGCCTCAATTTGAAGGTCAGACTAAGACCAAGTTGGGTAACTCTGAGGTTATGGGTGCTGTGGATACAAGTGTAGGAGAAATGCTCAATGAATATCTTGAGGAGCACCCCAAAGAAGCCAAACAGATAGTTTCAAAAGTGATCCTTGCAGCACAAGCCAGACATGCCGCAAGAAAAGCGAGAGAAATGGTGCAAAGAAAGAATGTACTCAGCGGAACTGGACTTCCAGGGAAATTAGCTGACTGTTCTAATACTGACCCCACTCAGTGTGAAATTTACCTGGTTGAAGGTGACTCGGCCGGAGGGTCAGCAAAACAGGGTCGGGACCGAAATTTTCAGGCCATTTTACCTCTTAGAGGCAAGATTCTTAATGTAGAAAAAGCACAAGAGCACAAAATTTACGACAACGAAGAAATCAAAAACATGATTACGGCACTTGGCGTTTCTTTCGGCACTGCAGAAGACGACAGGGCACTTAATATGGACAAGCTTCGTTACCACAAGGTTATAATAATGACCGATGCGGATGTTGATGGGAGTCACATACGAACACTGATACTGACATTTTTCTTTAGGTACATGAGAAGTCTTATTGAGAGAGGCTACTTATACATTGCATTACCTCCTTTGTATCTACTTAAAAAAGGTAAGCAGGAGCGTTATTGTTGGGACGAACAACAACGAGAAATCCTTATTAATGAATTGGCAGGTGATGGGAAAGAAGATTCCGTCAATATTCAGCGGTACAAAGGATTGGGTGAAATGAACCCGGAGCAACTCTGGACTACCACGATGAATCCAGAGTTCAGAAGTTTGAAACTGGTGACCATAGAATCAGCAGCAGAGGCAGATCACCTCTTCTCCATGCTAATGGGCGACGAAGTAGCTCCAAGGAGGGATTTCATTGAGAAGAATGCCAAGTATGCAAAAGTTGACGTATAACTAACGCCGCTTGACACCCTGATATGCCTTGGGACTTGTCGGAAATTGGCCGGCACGAAATGATTGGTTAATTTTCATAATTAACTTATGGAATTATGAAGAAGATTGGCTTACCTGTCTTATTGGCACTAATCATTATTGGATCGTCATTCTACTCGTCAGATGTCTCGATTCAAAAGACATTGAATACTATTGTGGCCGACGAGATTGATGACCTTACTTCCTTTTACAAGGAACTTCATCAAAACCCCGAAATTTCACTACAGGAGAAAAAAACGTCTCAAAAATTAGCATCAGAACTTAAAAGCCTCGGTTATAAAGTGACCGAAAACTTTGGAGGATATGGTGTTGTGGGTGTATTGAAAAATGGTTCTGGCCCTAAAATTCTGTTCCGGACAGATATGGACGCTCTTCCGGTACAGGAAAAAACTGAACTGGATTACGCAAGTAAATCCAAAAGCCCTAACCCCTATGACAATGGCAATGAGACCTTCAATATGCATGCCTGTGGCCACGATATGCACATGACTGTCTGGACAGGGGTTGCCCGTGCAATGGCTCAGATGAAAAACCAATGGAGTGGTACATTAATGTTCATTGGTCAGCCTGCGGAGGAAATTGGTCAAGGTTCAGGGATGATGCTTGATGCTGGTTTATACGATAAATTCTTCGTTCCTGATTATGCATTAGGGCTCCATTCAAGTCCAACCATTCGAGCCGGAAAAGTGGGTATGGGTAAAGGGTATAGCATGGCAGCCGTTGAATCTGTTGACATCAGCATATTCGGTTATGGTGCTCATGGGGCATCGCCTCACATGTCAGTAGATCCTATTGTATTAGCGTCCATGATTGTTATGGACCTGCAAACTATTGTCAGTAGAAACCTAAAACCCATTGACGATGCGGTCATAACCGTAGGTTCAATGCACGGTGGCACTAAGCATAATATTATTCCTGATGAGGTCAAATTACAATTGACAATTAGAACCTACACTCAGGAAGTAAGAGACCTCGTTCATAAAAGAATCAAGGAAATCTGTGATGGTGTGGCAATGGCTGCTGGTATGCCAAAAGAACTGTACCCAAAAGTAACCCAACTAGATGCCTATACGCCTGCCAATTATAATCACCCCGGACTAGTAGATAGATTATTTAACTCGTCGATAAAAGCAATTGGTGCTGACAACGTAGAGGACGCAGAGCCACAAATGGTAGGTGAAGATTTCTCGCGCTATGGAAGTACAGCACATAAGGTCCCTGCGGTCTTGTTTTGGTTAGGAACAGTACCAGAAAGCAGAATGAAAGCCGCTGATGAAGAGGGATATAGACTCCCCGCACTTCATTCGCCGTTTTACTATCCGGATCCAAGACCTTCGATTGAAACTGGTGTCAAGGTAGTAACCACACAATTGATTGATCTTTTTGGAGGCCAACAACTTGAATCAGCTAACGAAGAGTAGCCTATTCATCCGGGTGT
>JAJCYL010000205.1 GCA_029262955.1 Cytophagales bacterium
CCTTTCCATCTGCTCTGGTAGGTGCTCCGGGAAAGACGTTGTTATCATTGTCATTACAATCCTGGCTATTACTAACATATCCTGTCGGTTGTGTACAGGTCAGTTTGGTCATATTCGGATCACCAAAACCATCTGAATCGAAATCCATATACCAGAATGAGCCTGCGCCACTGTTGGGATCATTGGGATCTGTGACATTCAAAACTTCTTCGCCATCACTGCAACCATCACTATCCGAATCCGGTTCATTTGGATCCGTCCCAAAAGACAATTCATCCCCATCTTCTAGCCCATCACTGTCTGTATCAGAAGAGCTGGGATCAGTATTGTGAATATTAATTTCATCGCCATCCTTGATTCCATCCTCGTCTAAATCGTCTGTGGTATCATCAGGGTCCTGATTATTTGTAACATAGGACAACTCGTCGCTTGGATCATTGCATGCCACTATTTTGGTGAGTTCGTTGGGATCTCCAAGCCCATCTTGATCAGCATCAAGAAACCATTCCCTTTCTTCGTGTATGTTGGGGTTGGTGTCGTCACAGTCCCCGTCATTATTTACGTATGTAAAGGCCCCACTTGGATTGTCACAATCATCGATTGGTGCAGTTGCCGGATTTCCAAAACCATCTAAATCTGAGTCAATGTACCATAACAAATTCTCATTGACAGTAATTGAAATACTGGTACGACTCTGAATGCAATTGGTTCCTTCCAATAAATAGAAAATTAAGTCACCTGAAACAGCGTCTTCAAAATCCAACGATATATATTGATCATTTCCGAATTCCAATTCATCTGATCCGGTAAACTCCCAGACAAAAGATGATCTAAACTCATTCTCATTTCCAAGAGAGCTGTCATTCACTTTCCAATCTGAAGATTGGTTCCCATGCCCATCATATTCAATTGATTTTGAATCTCCCGGACCAATGGTAGAAACATCTATGCCGTCTTCGAGTCCACTCCAGAGGCCGGCAATAATCGCATTTAATAAATTGTCTATCTCTGTTGGATTACCAAATTTAACATAGCTCACCATATTTGTGGCATCATTGTTAATGTTACTCTTGTAAATGGCAATCTCAGAATCAGGGCTTATAAAGTCTCCCATCAACTGAACAATTTCATCAGGATCAACAATATAATCACCAGTAAGTGTTTTCCAGGTCTCCGTAGGCCCAACCAACGAACTATTAGTTCCGGCATCAATAAAATAACCGGTTATATCAATTGGATCGGGACCATAATTCTTTAACTCCAAAATATCTAATGTATTGAATTCGACTTCATTGATAACAAGGCCATTAAAGTGAGCCGAATACTCGACGACCTCATCCCCACAAATTTCAGTTAAACCGGTTATTTCGACTTCGTGGTCAAAAGCTATATCTGGTTCACAATCACAATCATCGGGAATGCCGTCTGAATCGCTGTCAGACGAGGTGCTGCTGCATATTTCGGACAATTGTATGTTATCACTAGCATTTGATCGCACGTCGGTCCAACCAAAAAATAATAATACTACAAAATAGGTCCTAGCAGTGTATATGTTTAATGTGTAATACACAAGTTCCAAGCTAGTCGAAGGGGTACAGCCCCTACATAATCAAATGTCGCAGATAACCATTAGGTCATCAATACCCATAAATGGGTATTTGTAAAAATTTAATGTAACTATTTTGATGTTTTATATTAAAAAAGACCGTTCTAATGAACGGTCTTTACCTCAACCACTAAGACTACTTATCAGTTTTTTATAAATCTTCCGGATATGAATTGATCACTTGAGGAAATTTTATACAGATAAACTCCGGATTTGAGCCGGGAAACATCAAGTGAGATTTCTGTTGAATTGGTTAGAGCTTCCACATGATCTATCACATGGTGTTTTCCCTTTAGATCAATTAACTCAATGGTTAGTCTCTGATTGACTGTCTTGCCAAAATCAAAGTTTAAGTTGGACGTAACCGGATTAGGATAAATGTTCAATGATCCCTCCATTTCATCAAGTATGCCAGTAGTTACAGATGCAGCAATTGCACTGGAAATTGCGGAAACACAACCTCCAAAGGAAGTCTGTACCGTGTAATTTCCATCACTCGAAATCCCCAGCGTTTCACCTGTCTCTCCTTCTAGCTGGACACCATCTTTAAACCACACATTGCCGCTGGAGGCACTTGCGATTAGGATGCTTCCACTTTGAGAAATACTAGGTGTAGCAGGATTGGCGCAAAAGGTTCGGGAAAGGCTTGCGGCAGCCAGGCATGAATTTTCAAGACCAGCCTGGGTCGCGGTTATGGTAATAGGGCCAGCACCTGTGACTGTTAGAGTTGATCCATTTAATGTTGCCGGACCTTCTGCGCTAAAAGAGACAGTTAAGCCGGAAGAAGCAGTAGCGCTCAAAGTGATCACAGCATCTCCAACAGTGACTGCATTCAATTCTGCGAATGTTATGGTCTGCGTAGCACCTGGGAATGCATTACCATTGGTATCATCACAGTCTGTCTTATCCAGTACAAACCCGGTCGGTTGGGTACAAGCAATTTGAGATACTGACGGATCTCCAAAGCCGTCTCCGTCACTATCGGCGTACCATACTGATTCCGGATTAACGTCACCATTTGCATCGTCACAATCAGTATTATCCGACACGAAACCCGCGGGTTGTAAGCATGCGTTTTGTGAACTTGAAGCGTTACCAAAGCCATCACCATCTGTATCTGCGTACCATATGGTTGGAGCGCCTTCATCAGTATTTAGTGGATCGGTACCTTTTGTGACCTCATCACCATCGCTACATCCATCCGTATCTGTATCAGGGATATTAGGGTCCGTACCAAGGGCAACCTCTGCCCCATCTAATAAGCCATCATCATCAGTGTCTGGATCTTCCGGATCTGTATCTGTATTATTAACTTCGTCACCATCTTCCAAACCGTCACCATCTGTATCGGGAATCGTCGGATCTGTTCCGGTAACATTTATTTCATCATAATCATTAATGCCGTCATCGTCAGTATCACTCTTGTCAGGATCAGTTCCAAAGTCGTTGATTTCCTCTCCATCCAATAACATATCATCATCGGTATCATCATCGTCAGGATCCGTTCCAAATTCATTGACCTCAGCCCCATCTGACAATAGGTCATCATCTGTGTCTGAATCGTCAGGATCTGTGCCTGTTTCATTCACCTCCTGACCATCTGTTAGTCCATCACCATCGGTATCAGGATTGTCAGGATCTGTGCCAAAAGTATTAACTTCCTGACCATCTGTTAGACCGTCGTTATCGGTATCACTTAGGGTAGGGTCTGTTCCATGAACATTTACCTCTTCACCATCATTTAATCCATCAGCATCAGTATCAGCCACATCCGGCTCTGTCCCAAACTGGTTGATCTCATCTCCATCAGAAAGGCCATCATCATCAAAATCGCTGTCGTTAGGATCAAGACCCAG
>JAJCYL010000206.1 GCA_029262955.1 Cytophagales bacterium
ACCGCAGCTGGAAGAACTACCAACAGACGAACGGAGTTTGTAATAGTGGAGTTTTAAGGCATAGGTGAGAATCGCTTGACTTCCCCTCAAATAATCCTTAACTTGAGTTAGGTGTAATTACTTAACAATGAATACCTCTCAATTACAAAACAGCATCAAACGTGCCGCTAATGATTTAGCCGGCTTCAAACGATTTGAACTGATCATTGCCAGTATTTGTATCCTCATTCCCTTATTCCTGATTTGGGCCGATAACGGATTAATTAGAAGGAGCATCAGCAATTATGTGTACATGCGCAATAGCCACATATTCGGTATGTTGTTAGCGGTTGCTGCCATGTTGTTTATTGTAAATGGTGTGATTTATATCAAAATGCAAGGGCTAAGAGAATGCAAACAACAGGGCAAGTGGTACAATATCATTCTGGGAGCCGCTCTTTTGGGAGTAGTGCTATTTCCACACTTACAATATCCGATACCTCACTACATATCAGCCATTATCTTTTTTGGCGGGAGTGCCGTGGTTATTGCTTTGTTTAATGATAAAGAACATCAGAAAATAAGCTGGACCATTGCTATTCTATCGCTGGTGAGTTTGTTCATTTGCTCTTTTAATGCTCTGGCATTCGTAATACCAGGAACCGGCTGGCTTTCCCTTTTTTGGGCCGAATGGATTTCTCTGACCGTTATAGCCATACACTATATGTTAGAATCTTTGGGAGAACTGACTTGAAGAGATAGTAAAGTTTCATTTCCTTGATTCTTAATTTTCGTGTACCTACATTTAAACAAAAAGTATGGCAACTCCAAAGATCGCAGACAAGCAACCAATAGCAGTAGAGTTAGAAGCAGGAAAGACTTACGCCTGGTGTTCATGCGGTGAGTCGAGCAACCAGCCCTATTGTGATGGATCACATAAAGGTTCGGAATTTTCACCGGTTGTTTTCAAGGCCGAGGAGACAAAAACTGCCTACATGTGCCAATGCAAGCATACAGCTAACCCCGGTTACTGCGACGGCACTCATAAAACACTTTAAAAAATAACTCCCTTTTCAGGGGGTTTAGTGCTGACATCAGAGATGGCTAAAAGCACAGAAATCTCAATGAAAAGAGACTCTTCGGACTGACCCCTACAACGCCTCGCCCAATGTCCTCTGAGAAAGGAGGAAAGGGTTGATCATTCTTTCCCTAACTCTGATTAACTTCGTTCAATGGGTCATAACCACCACCATCATGGTGAAGGCAATATCAAGGTAGCCTTCTTTCTCAACCTGGGCTTTACCATCATTGAGATCATTGGTGGGATGTGGACTAATAGCCTGGCTATATTATCCGATGCCCTACATGACTTGGGGGATAGCCTAAGCCTGGGCCTCTCCTGGTACTTCCAGAGACTGTCAAAAAAAGGACGGGACAATACCTTTTCTTATGGTTATCGCCGCTTCTCACTCCTTGGAGCAGTGATAAACTCCATCGTCTTGGTGGTGGGTTCCATTTTCATTTTGTCGGAGGCTATTCCACAACTGGTCGATCCGGGTAATGCCAATGCCGAGGGCATGATGTACCTGGCCATTTTGGGTGTCGTGGTAAATGGTGCAGCCGTCTTAAAACTAAAAAAAGGAACCTCCATCAATGAAAAAGTGGTTTCCCTCCACCTCCTGGAGGATGTATTGGGATGGGTGGCCGTTTTGATTGGTAGTACCGTCATGATGTTTTTTGATTTACCAGTTATAGATCCTTTGTTGTCTGTACTGATTTCAGCCTTTATTCTGTTCAATGTTTACAAAAACCTCAAGAAGAGTCTGACCATTATTCTGCAAGGCACTCCCAAAGGACTGAGTGTTGAACAACTAAGAGAACGATTAAAAGACCTCAAAGAAGTCACCGACATTCACGACTGCCACTCCTGGACGATGGATGGTGAATATAATGTGCTCACCATCCACTTGGTGCTGGACCAGGACTACCCCCTATCCAAACTGGCCGAGATCAAACAAAAAGCCAAGTCCCTGATCAAAGACGAATCGATCGAACACATTACCATTGAGTTTGAAAGTGAGGAAGAGCATTGTGAGTTGTTAGAGTGTTGAGGTAGGCCGCACTTAATCACGAATTGGCAAAAAAACCTGTGACTAACCTTCGAATCTGTCAGGAAACTTAAACAGAAATCTTTCCATTAAAAATATCTTTTAGATCTCCTGCCTGTAGCACTGCTTTTCTGCAGTTCCCATTTTTGTTTTGATTTCGCCTATCGAGAGTGACAAACTCTTTCTTCAGACCTTTAAAACATACCCGCACAACCTCATAAAAAAAGCGATGACATCAAGTGCCATCGCTTTAACAGTACAATATGAAGAAATGTCTACAATCTCATATTGATAACTTCATTGGCAACCTTTACCTCGAATGCCACTTTATTTCCAACTTTCGTTAAATCGTATGTCCTTTTGAATCCCATTACTCCTGAAACTTTGTCTACATAAATCGTTTGACCATCGTAATTCTTAATCTTTACCTCCACCACTTGATTATCTGCACCTACAACTTGTAGGTCAACTTTGTTATCGTAATCTGTTTCACTAAGGTTTACAAAAAATGTTGGACGGTCGATCTTTTCAAAATGCGATAAGATCTGTTCCAGTATTTTCCCATCTTTCTCAACCTCTATCTGATAGATTCCAACAGGGAAGCTCTTAAAATTATAAGTTTTGGTGAATGCAGTAGTCTTACCAATCAGATCAGAAAAGATCTTTTTGCCCCTCTCATCATAAATATTGAAAACCGTCTTGCTGTTTTCGGGTGTGTCAACTACCAGTCGGTAGACGTCCTGATCTGCAGTTTCAAAAAATATCGCTTGATTGTCTTGAGACTTTGTTTGTGCGGTGGAACTGCCCATAACTATTATGGACAACACCATGATTGTTGCTAGTTTTTTCAATTTGAGTTTTAATTATTGACCAATAGCTTTTACGTAATTGTGGAGCCTTTTGGTTGTTAATAATTCCTAAAAAGCAGCGACCTGTTGGGGTTTAACAAAAAATTAACAAATAGATACACCAAGGGATTGCCTACCCCATTAGTTCCTCCGGAAGTTTAATCTGATCTGTGTAGAATTTTACCCTTGTATGGCGGGGATTAAGAGG
>JAJCYL010000207.1 GCA_029262955.1 Cytophagales bacterium
CTGCCTAAAGGGCTAGGCAGGGTTCCCTAAGAGAGCTGCGAAGCACAAGTTCTTTTAGATTGCGGAGAAAACTGTTAAAACCATCAAAGCCTCCAAAAGAAGCAGGTGAGCGGCCAGCCTGTTACTGCTGAATGAGTAAGAAAGTGAGCACATGAGGCTTAAACGATGTTACCATCTGTTGGGCCGTTTGCCTATTCAGGGTTTCTCTTGCCAGGCGCCTACGCTGCAAGCTTCAGCGACAGCGTGAGAGGCCTTCATTTTTGAAAGACCAAAAACAGCCTACCCCGCACTGGATGCGGGGAAGCAAACCTGTCCGCCGTACAAAGTACTTTGGCAAGCGGGAAGTCTTTTGGAAAATGAATGTGTCCCACGGCTGGCACAGCAGTCATTCCAATCTAATACTCGTCCTCGTTAACGAGGATGTTTACTATCTACTACCTGTTTCATTATGAACTCTTACCCTCGTCCTCGGTGCAACGAGGAAAGGTTAAAGAGCGTCCTCGTAATGAGGACGAGAGAGGGGGTTGAGGTATTGATTTACATAAGTGCAAGACTTTGACTCCTTAGATACCGTCAGTTAGCGGGAAAGCCTTCGAGAATAAGCAGAAGGCCCAATTTGGTTGGAACATCAGTATTGTCCATTTCCTCAGAAAATGTATCGGCGTGAGGGCCGAATGCGAAAAACGGAACATCCTGAGAGGTGTGTGCTATAGTTTTCCATTGCATGTCGAACATACCCGACTCAGTATTTTCGGTCAAAATCAATCCGCCCGTTTCATGATCTGCGGTCACAATAACCAGCGTGTGCTTGTCCTGGTAAGCAAATTCAACAGCCTTCCCAATAGCATCATCAATATGCTTGACTCGATCTAAAACAAAATCACTTAGATTCTGATGACTACCAGTATCGGTTCCTTCCTCCTCAACAAATAGGAAAAATCCTTTATCCTTTTCAGATAATACATCTATGGCTTTCTCTACACATTCCCCTAGATTAGGCAGGTCATCGCTATTTAAAATATCTAAATTCACCTGATAGGCACCCCATTTATTGAATAACCCTAGTATAAATTCGCCCGATGAATTGAGTAAATCACTTTTTGTATTAACACGGGAATACTTGTCACTGGCAAATTGAGCTATTAATTCAAAACTGGTCCCTGTGTCTGACAATACTCCCGGAGCACCCAATATAATGTCGATATCAGATGATAATAGTTGTAGGGCAATGTCATCGTGCTTATTTCTGCTATCCACATGCGCATAAAATGAAGCGGGTGAGGCATCTGTTACTTCAGCGGTGGTAATTATCCCAGTCGCATAACCCTTTTGTTGTAAATTCTTTAATATCGAAATTTTCGGTCTCCCTTCCGGGTTGACTCCAACCATCCCATTGAGTGTCTTAAATCCAGTTGCCAGAGCGGTGGCGCCAGCCGCAGAGTCTGTTACTCGATCGTCAGCTGGAGACGTTTTAAGAGATGCTTTATAAGGCATTCTCTCCATGTGAAGTCTACCTTCTTTGCCATGGTGTTCTCGACTGGCAGCCATTACATGATTTGGACCCATTCCATCAACCAGGAAAAATATGACATTCCGAACTTCGTTAGCATCCATTACCGGATAGTCTTCGGAGGACTCTAACTCTGAAAGGTTGAGTTCATCTTTTTGACAACTTCCTAAGGTGACAGAAAGGATTATGGTAAAAAATAAGCAAGGAGACTTCATATTATTTTAATTAAAGGTCAGAGGCTCAAAATACTATAACCGTTTAGAACTGTATTTAATTTTCCCTCCAATAATGGTATAAATCACTTTTGTGTCTGAAATTTGGTCATCCGGCACAGTTAAGATGTCACGGGATAGAACGGTAATATCTGCGAACTTACCAGGTTCCAGGGACCCCTTTATTTTATCTTCAAATGCTGCATAGGCATTATTGATAGTATACGACCGCAGTGCTTGTTCTCGTGATAGCGTTTGTTCCGGAAAAAAGGTCGATCCATCCGACAATTCTCTGGTTACAGCACATTTAAAACTCTCAATAGGGCTAATCTCTTCAACTGGAGGGTCAGTACCATTCATTACAACAGCACCAGATTCTAGCATTGATCTAAATAAATAACCACGCTCCCGAGCACGCTCCTCTCCCAATCTGTCAACCACCCATGGGCCATCAGAGCATGCGAAAATTCCCTGGATTCCCGGGATTACCCCAAGTTCGGAAAATCGAGGCAAATCATCCGGGTGGATAACCTGTGCATGTTCTATACGCCACCGGAGGTCTTTCTTGTCAGGGTTCTTTTTGAACGCTTCCTCATAAATGTCAAACAACACCCGGGCAGCCCGATCACCAATTCCCTGAATGGCCATTTGATAGTCATGCTCAATAGCAAGCTTAGCAGATCTTTCAATGTCGTCAATCGGAGTAACATTAAATCCCACTGATCTGGGCAAATCGCTATACGGTTCCAAAAGCCAACCGCCATGGGTACCTAATGCACCATCCAGGACTTTCTCACCAATGCATCGTACAGTTAAAAAACCTCCACCGTATCCTATCATTCTATATTGCTCCAACTTATCATCCAATATCTCACTATTGTCATGAAGTGCCATATAAAGTCTAATCGGGAGGGTGCCTTCATCTGCCAATTTTCTAAGAAAATCAATTGTCTCTAGCGAAGATCCCATATCCTGGAAGCTGGTAATGCCGTTGGTAATGGCTTCTTCAGATGCCAATTTTACCTGACGTCTCAAATCCTTTTCAATAACTTCAAGCGGCCTACTGTCTTGATATACCTTAAACTTTGTTTTTACTAAATCTGCAGCTGTCTCTCGAAGCATACCAATGGGTTCACCACTTGAATCTCTAACAATTTCACCGCCATCAGGATCTGGGGTTTGATTTGTAATATTTGCCAGTTCTAATGCCTTCGCATTAGCAAAACTTCCATGACCACTGGTATGGTTTAGTAAAACAGGATTTTCCGGGCTAATGGCACTAAGGTCATGATGAAGAGGCAGGCCTTCAATACTGGGGTCTGGTGGACTCAACCATTTATCCTGATGCCATCCCCAACCGACAATCCACTCTCCGGACTTAGTATCTCTGACAGCCTCTTCGACCATTGCCACTATCTCCCGCCAGGAATTAACATTGCGTAGATCCAGCTGAGTCAGGGTTTCCCCCAGTCTCATAAAATGCCCATGCCCCTCTATGAAACCTGGAATTACTAACTGGCGGTTGACATCAATTACCTCGGTGTCATCATCAACCAATGTCTGTATTTCTTCATTACTACCAATGGCAATAATTTTGCCCTCAGAGACTGCTAATGCCTGAACTTCAGGTTGCTCATTAAATAAAGTTATTATTTTCCCATTTTTTAAAATGAGGTCGGCTCTTTCTTTATTCCGGTCACCGCATGAGGTCAATATAAGAAGGATCCCAATGAACGATGTCAGGTTTGATAATTGTCTCATCATAATTAGTTTGAGATACAAGCATAAGCTATTAATATCGGGAACAAATTGAAACAAAATTTGTTTAGGAGGCACTAAATAATGAGCCACATGAAAGCAGCAGTTACTACCAAAGCCGGTGGTCCCGGAGTCATTGAGATTCAGGACAAACCAATACCTAC
>JAJCYL010000208.1 GCA_029262955.1 Cytophagales bacterium
TATTATTGATTTTGAAATCAAAAATCATGATAGCCTCCACTTCATATTGGGAGGAATCAATAATTCAAGTTCCTACTCCGGCTGAGGTTATACCGATATTCTGCGTATCGTGTATAAAATTTAAAGGCCCTTCAAATACAACAGTTTGATTATTTTCATCATAGATAAATGTCCTGCCTCCATAGCTTTCGCCAGTCTCTTTAAGAGGCTCTTCAATTTTAAATGCTTTTAGCAGTGTGTCAAATTTAATTTCCCCTTTGGGTTGGAAGAATAAGTCATCAAGATCGGAGCGTTTGTAATCCAGGAATTTAGGATAGAGTTCACGCAAATCGTTCTCATAGAATAAACCTGCAATCAGTGGATCATTGAGCTCTGTGACAGCACTTTCAAAATCAATAACTACAGATGTTTCCTCCGGATTATGCTGGTGTTTAATCCAATATTTATGATTTGGAGTGCGTTTGAAGTCCATCTTCACAAAGCCATCCAGTTCAAGAGTAGGTCTGTCAGCAAACATGGTTGCCCCACCCTTATAAAGAAATCCGGGGGCTATAAGAATGGGAGAGCTCTCAGGAACCTGTCCTCCAGAGACGGTCATTGTTTTGAAGGATTTTTTCCCAGTCGGTACTTGTACCAGATTGAACTCATTAAAATCGATGGAGGATGTGTCTTGATTGATGGCAACCTTATACTTGGCGGTGCCTTCAAACTTGTTTCTAGATAATACTGTGATTTGACCCTGATCCAGGTAGTGATACTCATTCAAAGTATCAATCACAATTTCGGCATTAGTAAAAGGCTGGAGAGTTGAATTTTCAAGAATTGTGGTATGATTATTTTCCGGAATTATTTTAGCGTCAGCCACAATAATCCATGGAATGCCGTTTATGTCGAGTTCATAAGTATTAATATCATAGGTTGCAGAAGCGGCATTGAAAGCGAGTGAATCCAGCTCTTCACGTGTGGTGTAGAAATAGGAATCTTCAATAGGAACCGTCTCCGGCTTAGTCATTGTTATTGTCTGCGCATCGAGGTCCCAAACTGCATTGGTGATGGAAGTCTTCATTTGGGCATAGGGAAAGCTTATCGCAGCCACCCCAATTTCCTCGGGATGTATCTCGGCAATATTTTCTGTCAAATCAAAGTTTAAACTAATGTCATCTCCGGCCATGGCTGGCTTGTCTGGTACATCTGTCAGGATTTCAAACTCAGCATGTCTTGCCGAGTATTTTGTTTCCCGGAATGCCAGCTCCTTAGATTTTGAAACTGAACCCCTCGTGTTAAGGGTTCCACTGCCAAACATGCCCTTTGACGTAATATTGGCTTCGCCATCCAGTTGAGCCGTGGAGTTATAAAATTGGAAGGGCTCGCCAATATTGGCAATGTACATACTGTCTTTTTGGGGTAGCCACTTCATGTGATAAGGACCGAGAGTTCCCTGCGGATATGAACCTTCACCAAGTGTACCTGGCTCGATTCTCCCTTCAGTTCCGGTCGCAGTTACGGAGTCCATATAAAAGATGAAATCATCGGAAGTGACGGTGGTTGTAAGGTATTCAACCCGGCCATTTGACCTGAGACCCTTAGTACTGAGACTGATGTCGTTGTATATTTTTCCACTGCCCTTATATAAGGCATAACCTTCATCTGGGATCTTATGATTAAATCCCAAAGATTGGTCGGGTAAAATTCGGAGAGTGTCTACAAACGCGGGCAATATCCCCCCTGAATAAAATGTTCCCGGAAACGTAATACTACTAGCGTCACTCCTTTCCAAACTGTCCATTTCAATTGGAGGAATGAGGAACCTAATAGACTTATCGTAGGCCCCATCGAGGATCTCCGGGCTGTCAAAATAAACAAGCGCATCACTTGTTGTCACAAAATAGGGATAGCGAATGGCTTGTTTCAACCCTGCCTTATTATCTGGCGAATTGATATACAGAGTTCCGGAGGTTTCCGTCAAGTGATTGTGCAAGGCCTTTTTTTCACCTCCACTTATAGCGGTAGAGTCTTGAAGGCTATCGGGAGTCTCCAATTGAATCCTGATTGAATCAATTGTTGGCATCTCAATCAAAAAATTGTTATAACTAAAATTGAAGTCCTTCCCTTTGTATTGGAAATCGCCAGAATTTACAGTGCCGTCAAAGATAAGATCCCGATCTTGTAGCAAGGTTATAAAACCACTGTCAGGCTCGATGGTAATGTCCAGATCAGGCGTTAAATAAAGTTTTTTCACTCCTCGTACATTCATTTGACCACTGTCAAATTTGAAAGTGCCATTGGCAGCAGCTGTGGATATTGAGGAGATTAATAGGTAGTCGTAATCCTTCTTTTTTCGATTGGATAGCTGGTAATGGTAGGCCTTTAGTAAAACTTTGATTGCTTTGGTTTTTTGATCAAAATTCACAAAACTATTCTGTTCGAGAAAATTCATGGCGGCCTCGGCATATTTCGGATTTAAGTCAAATTGACTAATTAATTCACTGAGGTAAAACTCCGATGATCCGATCTTTCGGGCCATGCGAACAACCGCTGTAATTGGATGGAAGCCCCACAAGCCGGTATACTTGGCGTACCTTTCTTCATTATAGTATTCATCAGATTCAAAAACCGCAGGCACCCGATGATTCGCCATTAGCACCGAGACATCCAGGCTATCGGAATTCAGATCCCAGCGAACCATATCTGCATTGAAGTTCATTCTGAAAAAACTTGAATAATACTGAGTGTGCTTGTAATTCCCTTCGTCTTTGAGTAAGGTTAATAGCTTAATGTTGTAGTCATAGTCGAACCTTACAATCGGGTGAAAGATAGAATCACTGTCATGATAAATAGATATCTGGGCTCTGTTCGATCTAATCAGAGAGTCAATGAAAACAAATTCAGTGGAGATTGCTTTGAACGACCTCCCCTTCGTATCATTGGCTTCAATTACTGAATAATCATCCCAATAATTTGCACCAATAATCTTATCTCCTTTTACAGTAAGACCACCTCTA
>JAJCYL010000209.1 GCA_029262955.1 Cytophagales bacterium
AACATTAGATGTCAGTGACCGGTTGAATATATTTGGTGATCTCATAATCGGTACCAATGGAACTTTAAACGACAATTCCGGTCTCTTCACAATTGAAGGCGATTGGTTAAATTCAGGTTCCTATAATGCGAACAACAGTACCCGACAGGTAAATTTTGTGGGCAGTACCACGCAGACCATTGGAGGTACTTCTGTTACCAACTTCCAGGAAATAGTGGTGAATTCAGGGGGTTCGGTAATATTGGCTCAAAATCTTCAGGTAAGCACCTTCCTAAGACTTAGAAGTACATTCGACCCCACGGAGAATTTTACAGTTTCCGGCACTGGTGAAGTTCAATTAAGAAGCGGTGCTGTTTTAAAGGTAAAGGCCGCTACTTTTGCCGGAAATTATGCGACTTCAGGGGGTGTTCAAATACCTAATAACAATTCGACTATTGATTATGCATCTTCAGTTATAAATCAGACAATCAGCATACTTGATTATCGAACGCTTAGAATTAGTGGAGGCATGACCAAAACGCTTTCTGGCAATATCAATCCGGAAAGAGACCTTTTAATTACTGGGGGAACATTGGATTTATCAACATTTACTGCTAATCGTAACTCAAATGGGGGTGAGATTTCCATCGATGGTGGAGCCGTTCTAAAAATTGGTGGCACGAATACTTTTCCTAACAATTACAACACCCATACCCTCGCGACTTCGAGTACGGTAGAATATGACGGGGCCAATCAGATTGTTAGCAATGAGACTTATGGCAACCTTACATTAAGCAGCTCCTCCGGTTCGGTGATAAAAACTATGCCGGTATTGGCAATGGACGTAACCAGCAACCTGCAATGTACGGTTTCATCGGGGACATTGTCCTTTACCTCTGGCTCCGCAATAAATGTATTAGGCCATATCACTATTGGAGCCTCATGCACTTTTAATGGTTCCACTTTTTCACATTCATTAGGAGGTGATTGGACCAATGACGGTACCTACAATGGCAGTTCCTCTACTTTCGCATCGTCAGGAGTCCCATCCTCATGGTCCGGATCGGGCACAAATAACTTTGGAACAATTAATATCTCCGGGAATGGCACTGTGGTGAATCAAAACACCTCACTTTCTGTAAATGGTGATCTTTCTGTTATCGGGGGTGGCACTTTGACTCACACAACTGCCGGAACTGGTACGTTGACAATGACCGGATCAAGTGGTTCGATATCGGGCTCAAACATAACACTGGATGACTTAATCGTTGCCGGTGGCGCTGTCACTACAACTTCCAGTTCAATCAACTTACTTGGTGACCTAACCGTTAGTGGTTCATTTACAGCAAGTAGTGGCACTATATCCATGTCTGGTTCAGGGAAAACCATATCCGGCTTAGGACCTCTTCAATTTGCTGCTTTGAATATTCCAGGTAGTATCACTACAGGAAGAGACATAAGTATATCTGCCAATCTTTCGGTAGCCGGTTCATTTACTGCTTCGGCAGGTACTACAACCTTCAATGGTACTTCGACTTTTTCCGGGACCGCTAATCTTTTTAACGTTACTGTCACCAATCCAAACACCCTGGCATTAGGCTCCGGTTCTAACATGGGGATTGCGGGAACAGGATCTTTGGCGGTCGGTGCCACTTTAGATGTTACAACTAATACACCTAATACCATCGATTATAATGGGTCTGGGGCTCAAATGATAACCTTATCAACTTTTGATAACCTGACGGTATCTAACGGATCTACGAAAACACCTTCATTAGGAATCACAATCAATGGAGATCTTACTATTGCAAATCTCACCACATTGGATGGGGGGTCATTCAGCCACAATCTAAAAGGAAATTGGATAAATGCAGGGACTTTCACCGCCAATACATCAACCGTTCAATTTACCGGTAATAATGAGGTGACTTTTACCGGTGCAACCACCTTTAATAATGTTACTGTAAATAAGGGATCAGGATCAACACTCACCTTACTCAATAATTTGACAGTCAATAATTTAACCATGACTGCCGGAAATGTTTCAACCGGTGTAAATTCTGTAATCATAACATCAACAAGGACTGGAAACGGAATTATTATCGGCACCATTACCCGTACACATTCCTTCACAATCGGTACGGATTATGACTTTGAAGGGCCGGACAATACCATCAATTTTGCATTGATAGTGGGGTCAATTACTTCCATTACAGTGGTGGTAGACCCGTCACCAATTTCCGGTTTTCCATCAGGAGATGCCATCAACCGATCATATGATATCAGTGTTACCGGAGGTACATCATATGTTGCTTCACTTCGCTTACATTATGAGCAGTCCGAAGTAAATGGCAATGCGGAGGCTGGGCTAACCTTTTGGAATGACCAGGGAACCGGTACGTGGACAGATCTTAGTAAAAGCTCAAATGACGTCAATAATGATTGGGTTGAGCAAACAACATTGGTTGATATACAGAATGTATGGACGCTCTCTGACGGACCAAATGTATTTAGTTGGGATGGTTCTACCAGTTCGGCATGGGGAGATGCCACCAATTGGTCTACCGGTATCGTGCCACAAATTACAGATGTGGTTCAAATAGGTGATTTAGCTTTCACTAACCAACCAATGATTACCAGTATTGTTCAGGTTAAGGGAATTACTTTTGGGTCAACAACACCCTCAACACTTACTATCGCTTCTGGTTCTCTGACCGTTCAGGGAAATATAGATGGTGTTTGGTCTGCGGATGCAACCCATACCCTGAACGTTGGGACCAGATCCATTACCCTTTTTAGTGATCTTATTCTTAGTGACGGAACCGCCAACCGGGTAATTAATCTTAATGTCAGTACAGGTTCGGTTAGTGTCATAGGTGAATTGGTACAAAGTGGAGGAGCCAATATAGTATTCAGTGGCGCCGGAAATCTGGATATAAGTGGAAATTATAGTTATACCAATGGGACTTTTACCGCTGCCACCAGTACGGTGTCTTACAATGGAAGCCTCGACCAGGTAGTTGCGGGAGTGACTTACAATAATTTAATTATTAGCAAGTTGACCGGAGTGGCTACTATAGGAGTCTCAACTCAAGTTAATGGAGACCTTCAAACCAGTATAGGGGGCCAGTTAGATGTCAACGCTGGGTTAGTGGTCACTGGCCTTGTTGACATTGGAAATGGCACTATTTTGAATGTTACCAACGCAACTATCAACGTTGGGGGCAACTGGACACTCAATGGGACGTTTATTCCAGGAACAGGTACGGTTGTTTTTGATCAGGCCAATAATCAGAGCCTGGATGCAACGACTTTTAACAATATTACTGTAAACAAGTCCGGTGGTACACTGACTCTCCTGGGTAATTTAGCAATTAATGGAAACATTAATGTACAAAGCGGTACAATTGATGTTTCAACGTTTAGTTTGACCAGGACCACAGTTGGTGGAATCGCTACCCTGGGTGTTGGCTCTACATCTACTTTTAGTGGCTCCACTATTCAAATAATCAATTTCGCAGTACTCACTACAGATCCAACCAGCACGGTAATTTATGATGGTATTGCTCCCCGAATTATTCCTCCGGTGAGTTTTGGAAATTTGATTTTATCCAACGGAGGGGTTAATGCAAAAACCATGGCTGGAGCTACCACGGTTCAAGGTGATTTAACGGTTAACGCAGGTGCAACATTAACTGCACCATCCTCAACCCTTACTCTTG
>JAJCYL010000210.1 GCA_029262955.1 Cytophagales bacterium
GAATACACCCATAGAAGAGAACTTTTCAATACGGGTTTCAATACGTTTTTCCGGACTTAATTTCGTAAGTTCAGTAAGTGTATTTAGGATCGTTTTCTTGACCTCAGCTGCGGCAGACTTGATGTCCTTATGCGCTCCGCCAAGAGGCTCCTTTATAACACCGTCAATCAATTTGTTTGCAAGCATGTCCCTCGCTGTTAATTTTAGTGCCTCAGCTGCCTGTTCTTTGTAGTCCCAGCTTCGCCACAGTATAGAGGAGCAAGACTCAGGAGATATTACAGAGTACCAGGTATTTTCCATCATCAAAACTCTATCTCCGATAGCAATTCCTAAAGCTCCACCGGAAGCCCCCTCTCCTATGACAATGCAAATTACCGGAACCTTCAGCATAAACATCTCTTTTAAATTCTTGGCAATAGCTTCACCCTGGCCTCTTTCCTCAGCTTCCAAACCGGGGTATGCACCCGGAGTATCAATCAACGTGATAATCGGTTTGTTAAACTTTTCAGCCAATTTCATTAGTCGCAGTGCTTTCCTATAACCATCAGGGTTTGCCATACCAAAGTTGCGCATTTGGCGCTGCTTTGTATTTCTGCCTTTTTGCTGCCCTATGATCATCACTCCATGATTATCAATAGTTGCAAAACCACCAACCATTGCCTTATCATCCTTTACTGCCCTATCGCCATGAAGCTCTACAAACTCACCAGTTATCTCATAAATCATGTCTAAGGTATATGGGCGATCAGGGTGACGAGACAATTGGACTCTTTGCCATCTGGTCAAATTGCCAAATATATCTTTCTTTAAGTCATCCAGCCTTTTTTCAAGAGACTTGGTAGCTGAACTTACGTCCACTCCACTCTCCCCGGCTAAATTTTTCATGTCAGCCAATTTGGCTTCAAGTTCGGCAATAGGTTTTTCAAAATCTAAAAGCATCATTTGCGATTATTTAGGCAAACAAATTTAGGTAAGATTAGCCGGTTTCCAGCCCTAAATTGATCAAGTATACCTATGATTTCCTGAATTTCAACTCCTGATTATTCAGCCATTGACAGAGGATTCCTCCTGATATTTCGAATGGAATCGACTTAAACTAGTTTATCGACCCATGGCGGGTAAGACAAGAGAAAAAGATTTTCGACCCAATATATTATTACCTATGCCGACGATGCAGCTGTTAGAATCTTCACATTTATTCAATTTCAAATATATAAAGGGTTACGAACCAGTATCTCTTTCATAAAGCCTGTATGGTTTGTCTTCTTAATCTTATCTTGAATAGGAGCCCTCTCATCAATTGGATTTTCTACTTCATCGAATAATTTGAGGGACAGGATTAATTAAGTTGTATAGTATTTAGATTTAACTACAATATGAGTAGCAAACTCTACGTTAATTCAATGTTATGTATAAATAGGTGAAAGTATGAAAAAAGAAAATCCAATTTACAAACCAATTCTATTGAGTACTCTCGTGGTAGCGACCATGATTGCCGTTGGTTTCAATATTACCAAACCAAATAATTCAAATCAAAAAATACAGATTAGTGATTTTGAGGCATATATGATTGAAGACGTTGCCTTTGTTACCTGGATAGCAACATCCGACGTTCACAACGTGGAGGTCACCCTTGAAAAATCAACAAATGCTCATAAATTTTCACCTGTTCAAAAATTCGAATTGAACGGCTCAGGATCTAAATATACCTTTGTGGATAGGAACCCCAATTATGGGCTTTCCTACTACAGGATCAGGTACAAGCACCACAGGCCACTTGAAAATGTGGCACATCTAATTAATCACGATGGTCCAATTCATTTCGAAGTTTCCGCAAAAAATAAGGTAATTGAACTAAAGGCAGATCAACTTAGTGACAAGACGTATTTGGTTTCTGTAGCCGATCAAAATGGTAAGCACTATTTCTTACAATCAATGAGATTTACCAGCAAAAAACCGGTAAAGATTGATATGAGAGCATTGGGATTGAAAAACCATGAATACATCGTCCGTCTATACAGTACTGAATGGTCAACTGATAAGACTATTTCTTTATAACCGACTAATTATCAGTAACTTATTAAGGGTTACATCATTTAAATTGTAGTTAAATGGTGTAACCCTTAATCATTTTTTAACGTCTAGCTAGTTGACGAACAAAATAACAAGCTATGAGTAACGTTAAGCAACATCAAGTCTTACCCCTTAAGAAGCGGTATTTCAAAAATCATGAAGTAGCGGTAACTTATTTCGAAAAATTTACTGGTTATAACTATGAGCGTGCCAAGTCCGAGGCAGGTATCCCCTGGAATATCTGGCCAATAGAGGAAGATGCTTATAAATACTTCATTGGTACCGCTCGCGAGTGGATAGAGGGTGGATTGGAGTCGAATTTAAACTAAAAATACAGGTATATCGTGCCATCTTCGATACCCTGATTTTTTAATTCTCCATCTGTTTGTAATTATCCATTAATACATATCTTTGCGACACATTTTTCGAGGGATCAGAGATTTTACCTCAGATTTCCTGAAATATGAAGACTGAAGGAGTGGTAGTTCAGTTGGTTAGAATGCCTGCCTGTCACGCAGGAGGTCGCGGGTTCGAGTCCCGTCCATTCCGCATAAAAGCCCCTATACTAACTGTAT
>JAJCYL010000211.1 GCA_029262955.1 Cytophagales bacterium
AAGCACTTGATCAGGTTCGTGAAGAGGTTAAAAAATCAAAAACTCCCATCTTAGGAATTACCGGTACAGGCGGTTCTGGTAAATCGTCATTGGTAGATGAACTGGTGCGACGCTTTATCGCTGATCGAGGTGAAAAGTCAATCGGCATTGTTTCCGTTGATCCCTCAAAGAGAAAAACCGGTGGCGCCCTGTTAGGAGATAGAATCAGGATGAACTCCATCAATCATCCCAAAGTTTATATGCGCTCATTAGCCACACGTCAATCAAATTTAGCCTTGTCGAAATATGTTCAGGATGCTGTGGATATCCTAAGGGCCGCCCACTATGACCTCATAATCCTGGAAACTTCCGGTATTGGTCAATCAGATACAGAGATTATAGAGCATTCCGATATATCGCTATACGTTATGACACCGGAATTTGGAGCTGCAACCCAGCTGGAAAAGATCGATATGCTCGATTTCGCCGATATCGTGGCTATCAATAAGTTTGATAAAAGAGGTTCACTGGACGCTTTGAGAGATGTTAAGAAGCAATTCAAGCGCAATCACAACCTGTTTGAGGCCAAAGACGAAGACATTCCTGTTTATGGCACTATTGCTTCGCAGTTCAATGACCCGGGCACCAATAAGCTCTATAAAGCCCTGATGGACAAGATCACTGAAAAAACCGGCATAGACCTCAAATCAAAGCTTGAAGCTTCTGACGAGATGTCTGAGAAGATCTTCATCATTCCTCCCAAGCGCACCCGATACCTTTCAGAAATCTCTGAGACCATTCGTGAATACGACAATTGGGCCGATCAGCAGGCACAAACGGCCCAGCAACTTTACAGTATTCAAAATACAATCGAAACCCTTAAACAGACAGGCAAAAAAGAAGTTTCGGACCAACTCGAAGAGACTTATAAAGAGGTAGCACTTAATCTTGATCCTCGCAATAAGAAACTGATTGAGGATTGGCCGGAAAAAGAACAAAATTATAAGGGAGAGGTATTTACCTACAAGGTAAGAGACAAGGATATCAAAGTTCAAACGCATACTGAATCTCTATCTCATACCAAAATTCCTAAAGTGAGTCTGCCAAGATTCAAAGCATGGGGTGATCTCCTGAAATGGATGCTGCAGGAAAATGTACCGGGTGAATTTCCTTACACCTCCGGTGTCTTTCCATTTAAAAGGCAAAATGAGGACCCCACCAGGATGTTTGCCGGCGAAGGCGGCCCTGAACGGACAAACAAAAGATTCCACTATGTCTCAGAAGGACTGCCGGCTAAGCGATTGTCTACAGCTTTTGATTCAGTAACACTTTATGGTGAGGACCCGGATCACCGACCTGACATCTATGGTAAGATTGGCAACTCCGGGGTGAGCATATGTTCCCTTGATGATGCTAAAAAACTCTATTCGGGCTTTGATTTATCAGATCCTGCAACCTCGGTATCAATGACCATCAATGGTCCTTCTGCGACGATCTGTGCGTTTTTTATGAATGCAGCGATTGATCAGCAATGTGAGCGATACATCAGTGAAAATGGACTTGAGAAGGAAATAGAAGAAAAAATCGTCAAAATTTATAAAGAGAGTGGCAAAAATCGCCCGGAATACAAAGGAGCATTGCCCAGCGGCAATGACGGTTTAGGCCTTATGCTCTTAGGTGTAACCGGTGACCAGGTTTTACCCGAAAAGGTTTATGGTGAGATTAAGGACAAAACCCTAAGCCAGGTTAGAGGAACGGTTCAGGCCGATATTCTGAAAGAAGACCAGGCTCAGAATACCTGTATATTCTCCACGGAATTCTCCCTGAGAGTAATGGGTGATGTCCAGCAATATTTCATCGACCATTCCATCAGAAACTTCTATTCAGTGTCAATTTCCGGTTACCACATAGCAGAGGCTGGTGCCAATCCGATTACTCAATTGGCACTCACATTATCCAATGGGTTCACGTTCGTGGAGTACTACGCCTCACGCGGAATGGATGTCAATAAATTTGCTCCTAATTTCTCCTTCTTCTTCTCTAATGGAGTCGATCCCGAATATTCGGTTATTGGTAGAGTAGCCAGGCGAATATGGGCCAAAGCCATCAAATTAAAGTACGGAGCTGATGAAAGGGCCCAAAAGCTCAAATATCACATTCAAACCTCCGGCAGATCCTTGCATGCCCAGGAGATCGATTTTAATGACATCAGAACTACCCTGCAGGCCCTTTATGCCATTTACGACAATTGCAACTCCTTGCACACCAACGCCTATGACGAGGCCATCACCACTCCTACTGAAGAATCCGTTCGCAGGGCCATGGCTATCCAATTAATTATTAACAAGGAACTTGGATTGGCTAAAAATGAAAATCCTTTACAAGGTTCATTTATCATCGAGGAATTAACTGATCTGGTAGAAGCAGCAGTATTGGATGAATTTGATCGCATTACTGAACGTGGGGGTGTTTTGGGCGCAATGGAGACTATGTATCAGCGCAATAAGATCCAGGAAGAAAGCCTGTATTATGAAACCTTAAAGCATACCGGTGAATTTCCAATTATCGGAGTAAATACTTTCCTTTCCTCCAAAGGATCGCCCACTATTCTTCCCAAGGAGGTTATTCGTTCAACCACCGAGGAAAAAGAAGGACAAATTGATAACCTGCGAAATTTACACGCGTCCAATAGTGATCGATCGGAGGAAATTCTGCGCAAACTGCAACTGACCGCCATTAACAACGAAAACATCTTCGACGGTTTGATGGAGGCAACCAAATATTGCTCATTAGGTCAGATCACTCACGCATTGTTTGAAGTTGGGGGACAGTATAGGAGGAATATGTAAAATTTGGCAATCACTCCAGAGGGACATATGTGGATGGGTTATTCCAACAAATCCAACAGTGCCTGGGTGTCGTCTTTAATCCTATGGTGTAGAGACGCCTGAAAATCCAGGAACCCCAGAATGGCGGCGAAGTGATTATTTTTCAATAAAAACCGGGATGAGTTCATATCGTACTTCCAGCCCCCCACGCTCGAATGCTCTTTAACCGCGTATCCCATAGCATACAGCAGGTCTAACTCATTCGTATAAGTCATGGAGAATACCTGTCTTATTTGCTCCTGCTCGTAGTATTCAGAGTTCTCATGAGTATTTCTCAGCTTCAATATGGCAGACTTTTCTTTTTCCGGGAAGGATGAAAGAAACCCGCTAAATATGAGTTCCTCAATCGTATAAACAGCGGTATTGAAAGCATTCAGCCCATAGTCAATACTATCCATTTTGCTTACTAAGATGTCAATATTACGTTTGTCAGAATTGTAATAGTCCAGGTAATTGATAATGGTTTTTTTGAAACGCTCTATATTCCTTTCTGAATGCTCCAGCGTCTCTATGTCAGCTGCCAATTCAATTTTAAGATGATTTCTGTACTGATTGAGTTGATTCTCTTGCTTTCGGCCTTCATTCCAATTATTGAGGGCAAATGCCAGTAAGATACCGACGGAAATAACTACAATCTCAATGAGATATTCGGCCCACTTTTTCTTAATGGTTTTAAAAAGCTTTTTCATAAGATTAAGTTCTTCGGAAAACTTGATCATAAGTTAATTGAGTTTAATGAATCTGGAATAGTTCTGTCGACAAAATACTTATCCATCTGCAACCCGAACTACCTGAAAGGATAACATCTGATCGGAAGGTCATACAACCCATATCATAATAGACAACTTATAAATTGCATTTCAATTATAATTATACAATATATTAATTGTATATTTTATTATATTTACAATTTATTAATTGTATATTATCATGAGAAGTCAGAAAAACTTGTTAATTGAGCAGTTGGAGCACAAACTCCAAAGCTTCAGATCCATTGGAAAGATTCCGATTCCGCCTGAAGGCTGGATTAAGGCAATTCGCACAACACTAAATATGAACCTAACTCAGCTGGCAAATAGACTTAAAGTCGATTATCAATCTGTTCAAGGATATGAAGAGAGGGAGAGGGACGGTAAGATTACCATTAAAACCTTAAAAGAAGTAGGTGAGGCCTTGGAAATGAAGTTCGTTTATGGGTTCGTTCCGATTCATGGCTCTGTCAAAAAGATGGTTAACAAAAGTGCTAAGGAACTTGCAAAGAAGATCGTATTAAGAACGCATAAAAATATGCTTCTCGAAAACCAAGGTACTGACCCTCAGCAAATAAAGAAAGCCATTGATGAATTGTCCCAGGAACTTGAACGCGACTTAAATAAATCGTTGTGGAATTAGAATATGGTTATGGACAAACTCCCCTGGATGATGATGAAAAAGAGGGGTTGCTCATAAAAACCATCTCCACTCATGGGGAGTTGAATGAACTTGAACAGCTCAATATTGAGGAAGCAGAACTATGGCGTCATACAAGCCCCGAAGCAACGGAAAAAGTGCTAACTGAAGCTTTTGTAAAAAAGCTCCATCGGAAGATGTTTAACAAAGTTTGGTCATGGGCCGGATATTTCAGAAAATCCAACAAGAACATTGGGGTGGAATGGGCTGAAATTCCGATGAGCCTCAAATATCTCTTAGATAATACGAAGTATTGGGTAAAGAATGGTGTCTACAACAATGATGAAATAGCCATTCGTTTTAAGTACGAGATTGTCAAAACACATTGTTTTTCCAATGGAAATGGCAGACACTCCAGAATAATGGCTGACATATTAATTGAATCATTAGGTGGAAGTTCTTTTAGCTGGAATGGCTTTAATATGACCAATCCGGATGAAACCCGAAAACAGTATATCGATGCGATTAAGGAAGTGGATAAGAGCAATGATTTTAGTTCCTTAATCAAGTTTGCCAGGGGGTAATTTTCGGATTCTTACACCATCTCAAAAAGATAAGCGGCTGACTTAGTTTAGCAGATCAATGTTAAGCCAGCAAATATCACGTTGACATCCTTCTTAAGTTTAACAATGTCTAAATCCAATTTATGTGTTATTGAAAAGAGCATCCAGCGAAAATCTTTTCCATACTTCTGCCATTTCAATATTCTTAATCTTTATTAAATCCAATTTCACTCCACAGGTAAGGCCGAACTTCCTCGTCATGACTATCATCTTCCATGTTGGAACTTAGAAAAGCCCCAAATAACCTCAATTGTATTTATATAACTTACCTCAACTGATCCGGGTACTGACTCAAATCAAGCCCCCACAAATATGGCAGCAAGAAATACACGAAGAACAGAATGATCACAATGGAGATAATGTTCAGGGCAAAACCGGCCCGCATCATATCCTTCATTCGTAAGTAACCCGAACCAAATACCACCGCGTTGGGCGGCGTGGCCACCGGTAACATAAAAGCACAAGAAGCGGCTACAGTGGCTCCAACCATCAAGGCATAAGGGTGCACATCAATGGCCATTGCGATAGCCGCCAAAATGGGCAATATCATAGAAGTGGTAGCCAGGTTAGAAGTAATTTCTGTCAAAAAGTTCACCGCTGTGATAATCACAATGAGTATGATTATCAGTGAAACTCCCTGAAGCAGGGTCATCTGGCTGCCTATCCAATCGGCCAGGCCACTTTCTTTAAATCCAGCCGCTATGGCCATGCCACCACCAAATAATAAAATCACTCCCCACGGAATTTTGACTGCTGATTCCCAATCGAGTAACCGGGGGCTCACTTTATCACCACTGGGTAGTACAAACATCAATATTGCCCCTAAAATGGCAATCACTGAATCGTCTATTCCCGGCAAGAATTTGGCCAGGAAGAATGACCGTGATATCCAGGCCAAAGCGATGAAAACGAAAACTACAAGAACCAATTTTTCCTGGAAGCTCATTCTCCCAATTAGCTCCAGTTGCTTTGTTATTTCGGCCCTCCCCCCTGGAAAGCTGTGCCCTTTGATCCGATAGGCTACTCTTACCAAATAATTCCAGGCA
>JAJCYL010000212.1 GCA_029262955.1 Cytophagales bacterium
GTATAATAGGGAGCTCTTTCCGCCATGGTATGGTTGCGGCTAACTAAGTTCCAACTGTCTCCTCCATCATTGGAACGGAAGAGGGCAGGGCTGGAAGCCTCAACCAGCGCATATACCACATTGGGGTTGCTGGCAGATATAGCCACGGCAGTTTTACCAAACATTTCTTCTTTATCATCAATCAGTAACTTCATCCTTTCCCAGGAGTCACCCCCGTCTTTGGTACGATATACACCACTTCCTGGACCTCCGCTATTTAAACCCCAGGTATTGATGTGCAATTGCCAGGTCCCCGCGAAGAGGATGTTAGGATTTTTCGGATTCATTGCGATATCAGCTGCCCCCGTATTTTCATCCACATATAATACTTTCTCCCAGGAAGTCCCTCCATTCCTGGTACGATATATGCCCCGTTCAGGCTGTGGGCCATAACTATGCCCCATTGCTGCTGCATAAACTGTTTCAGAATTGTTAGGATGCACAACGACACGTCCTATTCTAGCGGTCTTTTCCAATCCCATATTGGTCCAGTTTTTTCCGCTATTGGTAGTTTTGTAGATGCCGTTACCAATAGAATGCGCAGGACGGATGAGGAAAGTTTCTCCGGTGCCAGCCCACACCTGTGACGGGTCGGTTTGGCTGATAGCCAATGCGCTGACTGATGAAACTTCCAGTGTATCGAGAATAGATTTCCAGGTAGTTCCTGAATCCTCAGTTTTCCACAGCCCTCCGGATGCAGCACCAACATACGTGACCATGTGATTGCCAGGCTCCCCAACTACAGCAATGGCACGGTTGCCTTCAGGGCCTATGAAGCGATATTTTAGGTTCTTGTAGAGTTGACTGAAGGCTGGTGAAAGTACCCAAATGAGTGAGAGGGAAAGGAGTGTCTTTTTCATAGTTAATATTAATACCAAGGAATGAGCATGTTTATAGCAGCACCAAACAAAGGTGAATCTTGATCATGCGAATTCCATGTGGCTTTTGGAAATTATAGCTACACATGAAAAGATGGCGAATAATTGGTAGCTAAAAAAGGAGTTTTAAATGATGTGGGAGATATGGGGGATTGTTGGTTGGGAATGTCACGTCCTCTTGCAGATTGTAATTCTTTCCCCAACCTCTGCTTCCTTCTTGATTTATTAAGAAGTTTCTAGGACTCTTTCAGAGCACTCAAAACAACAAGGTTTTTAGTATTTCGGCAACCATCTTATTTTAATCTAATTCCTTTGGTTGTAAAGGATAGTCCTTGCTGACCTGATGTCGAAATCATTATACCTTCAAAATATGGTTCATTCGAGTTTGGTTTAATAGTCCAATCAAAAAGGAAATTGGCTCCGGTCCCGCCTTCCTGATCTCGTTCATCAATCACAATCTCTATTGTTTCCATAGGGGCTATGAAAATGGTTTTATCAAAATAAGTCCTAATCAAATGCCCCTTGGTGTTAAAGTATAGTGCTTTTTTTAAGAAAACTGTGTCTGAAATATTTGTGTTTCTCATGCTAACTGTCGCGGTCAAGTCGTGTGTTATATGTTCTGTTTGACTATAGATTTGAGAATAGATTGACATATAGGTTGAACCATGAGTTAACGAGTCGCTAAGCACATACTTGATTGTTCGTTTGTCCCAATTTACTGGATCGGAAGAATTGACTTCACCCTTGTTTTGACATGAATGAATTAGTAATGTCAGAAGCAATATGTTAAGCACTCTATTCATAGTTTCTTCTTGAAAGTACCCATGGAACATCAGGTCATGTCACAGACAATTCTTGTAAATCAACTCATTTCGAATTTGTGATAAAAGAAGAACGACCTCTCCTACATATGTCAAGTCCATTAATAATTCTTGATTTTTGTTCGTTAGATCATATTTCGCCAATGAAGTAAGAATGCCAGGAAAAAGCTCTTGTAGGACAGCTGTGTCATAAAAGCCAAGCATTCTGCCAGACTCGTCCAATCCACCAGTTCTCGTGATGAGTTCTTCCATCAATATTTTCACTTCTTCTGAAGCTTTACATTCACCTATTTTGTTGAGTAATGCGTTTGAATTCGCTTCTTGGTTATTATAAAGACTCGATATTATTTCAGGATATTGTGACCTCAGTTGCGGAGGGGTATTTATCGGAATGATATGCCATAACATGATCAGAATTGGTATGAACATCAATGCTATTTCAGCACCGATGACTTTTGAGTTTTTGTAGATGTAAAAACTTCCGATAACCAAGGAAAAGATTGATAGAACGCTGGAAATAATCATTATTATACCAGCTCCAGGCCAGTGGAGTGTCCGTAAAATGCTATAAATAACTATAGCTACCGTAGTTGTTGAGATTGTCAATAAAAACAACCCAGAAAGTTTATTGTTGTTCAATAGGATTTCTTTCTTTGAGGAGAGTAGAACTGTGACCAATAAAACTGGAAGAACAAGGAACAAGATAAGCACGCCTATCGATTTGAGTTGAGGGATGAATTGAAACGCAACTCCAATAATCGCTGCAAGAAGTATCCCGAAATTATAGGTGATTTTCATTGTGTGGATTCAGGCAATCAATCATTAACAGGTAAAATTTTGATAAACTTATATGATATTGATAAAATTCCACTTGAATAAACATTAAGCCCAATAGGGTCAATATTGCAATAAACATCTTCATAAAGTGATTTATCTCTTGAAATCCACTCTACCGAATAAAATCCTTTTGTAGCTGTGTTGTTAAATACCGCTTTAATTTCCCCACTTTTCCAATCTGTTGAGTTTTTTGCTCCCGATAAATAAATGACTAAAAAGCCTTCTGCTTCAGGATTTTTAATTACACCTACCGTGTATTTCCCGCCTGTAAAATCTTCAAATGACAAACGTACTCTTTCATAGATTCCCTCAGTTGGAACAAGTTTTTCTTTATTCTCATTGTAATAAGTGATAAGCTTTTCTTTTGTCCAATTTGTTGGATTTTCAGGCAGACGAAGTTGATTGGGAGCTTTATAAGTTCCTTTAGTTTTAACGATACTTTTCCAATCTTCCACCAGTTTGTTTTCTACATCCTTAAACTTCCCATATTTAAATTTTTTATCTGAGGTAAATGAAAATACATCTCCATTACATGAAATAAATGATATTGTCATATTGGAAATTGAGTTTTTATTCACGTCACCTCCAAACATTACCTGAGTATATTCACAATAGGATTTAACTGCAATATCTAATTCTGTTTTCTCTGTAGATGTCAGTGCCACATATTCGAATCCCACTTGTTGCAAATACCTTTGTGCCAAATAGAAAAAGCCAGCAATGCCGGTTTGTTTGTCAACTTGCTCTTGATTTAAAGCATTTAGACCAATTTCAGCATATTTAACGCCTGAGATAAACTTGTCAAAAGATAAAGAAGGATTTGAAGAGAAACTTGGTTTTGAATTTTGACTAAATCCGCTAAGGATAAAAGTGGTTATAGCTAGTATTGTTATTATAGTTCTTTTCATATTCAGTGGTTTATAATTTATTCAATCTGCAAGGCATTTATCAAATTTGCATTGGTTTTTTTCCTTTAGCATGAAACACAACGTTCTGTGTATGGTGCGTATCCCGAAGGGTATGCACTATACATCTTGTGTGTGCCTTGAATGATGAATATAGCTCATGAAGTTGAGCGTTCCAAAGGGTGAGAGTCCCGTAAGCGCTGGGGTCCCCGATATGACGGGGCAGGCTTTGCCCGGAAGCTAAGCAAGTGGCACCGCGTGTCGCTGAAGCTTTAGCGGAGGCACAAGGTGGTTTGGAGTGATCCAAGCATGAAGCCCGCCTGACCTTTAGGTTTACATCGTATAAGTGAGGTGGGAGTAGCCCTACCAACGATTAGGACAAAGCTATGGTTGGTGTAAAGAGCGACTGTA
>JAJCYL010000213.1 GCA_029262955.1 Cytophagales bacterium
TAGAGGTGGATATCAAAAATCCATCCACCCTACTGGCTAGAAGTGCTTTTGTATCTGACACTTCTCGCTCATAGGATTCATTCGATTGGCTGATAATAACATTGTAGCCAGAATTATAGGCTACATCTTCAATTCCACTAATGATATTGCTAAAGAAGTAATGGACGATTTCCGGAATTATCACTCCGATTGTGTTGGTTTTACTTTTTCTTAAGCTTAGTGCAATTGAATTGGGTTCATAGTTTAATTCATTTGCAAGTTCTACAACAGCCTTCTTGGTTTGTTTACTAATATCTGGATGATCCTTAAGTGCTCGGGAAACCGTAGATGGTGAGATCCTCAATTCACGTGCAATATCTTTAATGGTAACCTGCGTACTCATCTAAAATTTAGAAGTATGAATTATCTATTATTTTTCCCAAAGCCTATCTCTTAAAGGTAGGTAAATTTTTTACGCCTTTATAGGCGTTTTGTCAATAATTAACTTGAATAAAAGCCTCCTTTTACAGGTTTTGTTGATTAATCATGGCGGACTAATTGAATACCCAAGTACACTTGATTCTTAAGGTTTTAGTGGTAATTAATGATTTACTAAAATACAATTCAAATTATTAATTGAGATTGCTTAGAGACCGTTCATTCCAGTCAAAACTGCCTGTCTAATTTAATTCTTTGTATTTGCTCTAATACTTTCTAACATGCACCTGATTTTCAATAATATTTAAACAATCAATTACTTAGTACATGGGTCAATCAACTGCGCAATTCCTGGCGTTAACTAGCCTCTTTTTTTGGGCTTGCCAGCCCAATCAGAAATCGATAGAGCTAGAAGACGTTCCAGAGACACTTCCATTGACAGATGTTTCACTCCAAAACCTATCTGTTTTTGATCTTCCGGGCGCAAACTGGCAATTAGCCAGCGCAGTCAATTCAGACTATGAGGTCGAACAATCCATGGAATCAGAACCAGGTACGGGCATTCTGCTTTGCCTTCCAACTGAGAAAGAGCACTCCAATCTTTTCATGGGGTTCGAGCATGGTGATATGGAGCTTGAAATCGAATTTATGATGCCCAAAGGATCTAATTCCGGTCTTTACTTCCAAGGTCGTTATGAAATTCAGTTATTCGACAGCTGGAATGTTGCAAATCCGGCACATTCTGACTGCGGTGGCATCTATCAAAGATGGGATGGGAGTCTATCCGAAGAACAAAAAGGCTTCGATGGCGTATCGCCAAAAGTAAATGCAAGTAAAGCTCCGGGATTATGGCAAACTGTTAAAGCCTCATTTCGTGCACCGAGATTTGATCTTCAAGGAAATAAAATAGAAAACGCCAGATTTAATTATGTCTATTTAAACAATGTACTAATCCATGAAAATGTAGACTTAGGTGGTCCAACTCGTGCATCTGCTGACAACGAGGAATCTGCATTAGCCAAATTCATGATTCAAGGTGATCACGGCCCTGTAGCTTTCAGAAATATACGGTACAAAGCTTATGATCATACCAAGAAATTAGAACTGGAAAATCTTACATATAAATACTATGAAGATACCTGGGATACTTTACCTGACTTTAGCAATTTGATACCGATAGATAGTGGCAGTAGTGAATTACTTAATGTTCGCGAGCTGGCAAGAAGAAATGAGAATTATGGATATCTATTCACCGGAAGACTTTCAGTACCGGTATCCGGTAAATACTTGTTCGACGTATTTTTCGACAATGGTGGCGAACTATTTATTGATGGCAAGCGCATTCTTGGTGACATAGGCGAGAACGGCGGTGGGAGTGATAAAAACTTAGTAGACCTTTCAAAGGGTAAACATGATTTTGAGGTCTCTCATTTCCAAACAGTATGGGGCTCAACAATAAACATCCAATACGAAGGGCCCGGAATATTCAAACAAACGCTGGCACTTCCTCTTGAGGATGCTCCAGGTCCTCCTCCAACTCCTTTAATTGTGGAAGCCAAATCTGTTGCCGAGATGACAAGAGGCTATATTCAATATAAGGATACTGTGAAAACACATGCGCTAAGTGTTGGTGATCCAAGAGGCATTCATTACACGTATGATTTGGCCACTGGCTCCCTTATTTTGGGCTGGAAGGGTATTTTTGCTGATGTCACAAATATGTGGCACAGCCGGGGTATTACACAACTCCTTATTCCCGGCAATACCGCAATTGAATTTGATGAGGGTCCGGTCTTGGGGTCGATGAAAGGTGACAGCTGGAAAGGCAAAGACAATTATCTCTTTAAGAAATATGTAGTTAACGAGAAGGAACAGCCAACTTTTTATTCAGTATATGGAAAGGTGACCATCACAGATAGCATAGTTCCCAGTGACTCAGAGTTCCCTGGCCTAAACAGGACAATAGCCATTGAAAATGCCAATACGAGTGATGCGATTCTAATTGCTTCAGGTCATGTTTTGAAGATGAGGAATGGCTCCTACAATATCAACGGGAAATATTATCTGCTCCCCTCTTCCAACATGGCAAACGAAATGCAAATCATTCACGATGTGGGAATCATCGTTCCAATTAATTCTTCTAAAGTCAATATTCAATATTCAGTAATATGGTAAGCTATTTTTTCAAAAAAACCGAAAAGAGAATGAGATCACTAGGTTTTGCCATATTATCGATGGCAATGTTGTCAGCAAATGCGCAATCAGGAAGCTCAGAGGCTGAAAGTAAATTTTATCCAATTAAGAAAGTCAATATTCCGGAAGATGTTATTCTTGAAGTTGGAGGGTTAGCTTTCAATAACAGGGGGCAATTGGCAGCTAGTACCAGACGCGGTGAAGTATGGCTAATAACTAATCCCGAATCTACAAAACCTGTTTTTAAACGATTTGCCCATGGCTTACACGAAATTCTTGGGCTGGCTTTCAAAGATGGCGCATACTATTTCACGCAACGTGGTGAACTTAATAAGGTTCAGGACTTAAATGGTGATCAGAAAGCAGATAGCTACGAAACTATTTATAGTTGGCCTCTTGCAGCCAACTATCATGAATATTCTTACGGCCCCGTTTTTATGCCCGACGGCAACATGATAATCACACTTAATCTTGGATGGATTGGGAGAGGCGCCAGTTTATCAAAATGGCATGGTTGGATGCTACAGGTATCTCCCGAGGGTGAAATGACACCACTGGCAACAGGAATGCGGTCACCTGCAGGCTTTGGCCTAAATGCAGCCGGGGATATCTTTTATACTGAAAACCAGGGTGACTGGGT
>JAJCYL010000214.1 GCA_029262955.1 Cytophagales bacterium
GCATGAAAATGCCGGGGATTTCTGGGTAATTGTAGAAGATATATCAGTTCCGGATATGGTTGAAAGAAGAGGTCCTGAAAATGAGTGGGGAATTACCGAGGGCAAGAAACGCCGGATACTGAATCTAACCGATAACTCGGAAAGTCCCCTTGGTCAATGGAACGATATGACTATCGAGTGTTTTGGAGATGAGGTAAAAGTGTGGGTCAACGGAACTTTGGTGAATTATGGATTTGACGCTACAGCCAGTAAAGGTCAAATTGCTATTCAGGCAGAAGGGTCCGAAGTCGAGTTTAGTAAAATTGTTCTAACCTCAATTTCGAAATTAACCAAGTGACCTCGATCAGATTGAACTTCTTCTGTTGAGGTAAGTGGGAATTATGTGTTGCACTTTTTTACGTTCGTTGACACACTCAGCAGAAAGCTTTCCCATCTGTTCAAAATCCGTCGAAATGGTGGTAATCCCTCCGGCCATCATCTCTTTTACTAAACTGTCGTCATGGCCTATAATTCCAACATCTCTCCCTATTTTCAAATTTCGATTGCCACAATCCCTCAGTAATCTCCAAAGAAAATCATCACTGACCACGTAATATGCACTCCCTTGGCTCACATTATTGTCTATATAAGAATCGACCAGTCTTCCATCAATATTATGATCAATAATGAATTTTTCATATCCACTAATCTCTTCCCGTGGTATATCAGAGTCTTTTTTGTACAGAAATATTAGCTCTTTAAATCTCCTGACCGATGGCAATAATTCAGTCAATTTATCATAAGTAGACTTCTCAAACTCCTGGGTTATATGAGAGTAATCTGGCCCAGGTAATAAAAATCGATCGATTATTAAAAGTTTGTCTGAAGGTATCTTCTGAAGGATTTTCTTTATTCGGGTGTTTTCAATTGGTGCGATGACATAAAAACCGTATTTGCGCTCAATACGTGCTAAAATAGTTTCAAGAATTTCAACATTATTATGATGAAAAAAGACTTCAAGTTCAATATTTGGATTCAGGTGTTGTCTGAATGAGTTATAGAAACTCTCCTGAAAGCTCTGAAAGGCATAAAGTACCAACGCAATTTTTAAAACCTGTTTGGTTTCCACACTTGCAATGAAATATCCCTTAAAATTTTTTGACTCAACAATACCACGGCTCTTTAACTCCTCGTAGGCTTTTACGATGGTTTTTCTTGCATAACCAATGGTATCAACCATTTTATTAATGGATGGTAACTGATCACCCTTTTGTAAAATTCCCTGCTCAATAGAATTAATTATCCCATCTACCAGATGCTCGTGTTTTGACAAAGTCGGAATTTTCTGTAATTCCGAAATGTTGTTGATGAGTTTCTCCTTGAACAATTGTAAAATACTTCTGTCGCAACTTGTAGTGGCAAGTACCTGCCACCACCTATGAAAAGTAAATTTTAAATGTACTATACTATGCTATAAAGTTACTCGATAAGGTTAAATATGAAAAATGTGGGTTGGAAACTGTGAGAATCAGGGAAATCAGGGATTAATGGGATTTTCTACAGTTGATAATAACCTTTCTACATCCTTTCTCTTCAAGATACCTAATTCCGGATGAATACAATTTGCCGCTCCACAAACTGCCCCCAGATTTGCGATGCCCTTGTCGTCAAGTTTTTTAACATGCCCTGCAATAATACCAGCCAACAAACAATCTCCCGCACCAACTGTGCTATATACTTTTTCGATTTTAACATTACTATGAATCATATTATTCCCTTTGAAGTAGTATAATCCTTTAGCACCATTAGTTATTGCTACAACCTCACATAATTTGTCAATTTGATCTTTTGCACTTTCGAAATTGTCTGTATCTGTGAAGGCAAGAACTTCGCTGCTATTCAAATGAATACAGTATGGGTTTTCTACAAGTGCATTCTCTAATTGGGAACCCGTGCAATCGAGAAAAGCAGGTATTGAACTACTATGTGCTATTTTGATCATTTTAGCATATTCATTTCCTTTTGCACCACTAGGCCAAGATCCGCTTAATGCAACTGCTTTGGCTTTAGAAATGTGTTTTACGAAGACGTCGAGTATTTGTGTTTGATCTTTTTTATCAATCTGAGGGCCGGTGCCCAATAGTTCTGTATCACCAAAGGAACCATCAGATTTGAATGTATAGCAACTTCTGGACCACCCTTCTAGTTCTGGTCCAATGCACTTAATATTCTGAAATCGCTCGTGGCACTGATTCTTGATCCACTGTCCTGTGCCGGATCCCCAAAAGCCAAGAAGAACAATGTCCACTCCAAGTTCGGCCAAAGCCATTGCGACATGAACTCCTTTTCCACCTGGAAAGCGTTCTTCATTCAATATTCGATTGGTAGATCCAACCTGGAAATCACCAACTGTGGCATATATGTCTATTGATGGATTCGGACAAACAACCAGGACGTATTTTCCTTTAGTATTAATTTTCACGGGACATGGTTATTGAAAACACAATTTGGGAAACTCAACTCAATACTATGAATTCAAAACTGTGGATCTGTGAAATTTTGACACAACCTTTTCAATGAAAATAGGCTCTCACAAATTATTAAGTAGATATTCTTTCTGTAGTCTTTGCTATACGTCACAAATAGAAACGGCAGCTTTTAATGAAGCAATCTTGTCTTCATTTTTAGGGATAAATTCCTGTGCCACATATCCTTTGTAGCCCGTAGCTATTATCGCCTTCATAATGGCTGGGTAGTATAATTCCTGCGTCTCGTCAATCTCGTTTCTTCCCGGCACCCCTCCCGTATGATAGTGACCAAAATACTGGTTATACTTCTGAATAGTGGCAATAACATCCCCCTCCATGATTTGCATGTGGTAAATATCATAAAGCAGTTTGAAATTTGGCGACCCCACCTTATCACATAATGCAACTCCCCAGGGCGTATTATCACATTGGTAGTCTTTGTGATCCACTTTACTATTTAATAGTTCCATTACTATTAATACATCTCGCTTCTCAGCCTGCTTTGCAAGTGACTCCAAACCCCGTGCACAATTATCTATTCCTTTTTGTGAATCCAACGAATTTGTATTGCCCGAAAAACATATCACATTCTCGATACCGGCATCAGCAGCTTTGTCTATTACTTCTGCGTAGGTTTTTTGCAGCTTACTGTGCAACGACGGATTATTAAACCCATCTGTCAGGCTGAATTCCTCCGGATTGGCCATTGTGGTTTTCAGTTTCCTGCTGGTCGCCGTTTGCCATTCAGAAGGCTTTAACAGGTCGATACCTGCCAACCCAATTTCAATAGCCTGGTCACAAAGCTTTTCTAAAGGGATATCTGAATAACACCAACGGCACGCACTGTGATTGATATTTCCCTTAAGCGATGCAGCCCCAAATGAAGGTGCCACCTGTTTCGATGGACTTTTAAGGCCCAATCCAACCAATCCTGCTGACATTAAACCAATTGCTTCTTTTCTTTTCATATGAATGATACTCAAGTTAGCGAAATTTTCTAATCAACCTAGACTCATCATCATTCAAATTACACCGTATCTCAAGATGAGTGTAATTATCGAAATTCTGAAAGTCCACAACTTCCCAAAAGTAGCATAGTGTAGTATACATTATGTATATTTTTTATATTCGTTTATGTTTCTTGAATAGTTGTCCAATCAGACTAACGTTTGATGGTCACAGTGCATACTAAAGTATTTTATGATGGGTAATATTAAAAGAAGAGAATTTATTAAAAACACGGTAGTAGCAAGTGCCAGTGCCTCCATTCTCAACCTGGATTCGTCAATGGCCAGCCAACTCAAGCGAAGAAAAATATCTGGCGCACCTAAAAAAGTAGTTGTTGGAGGAGCTGGGATAGCCGGGCTCTGCTGTGCATACGAATTGATGAAAATGGGTCATGAGGTTACAGTCCTTGAAGCTTCAGGGAGGCATGGCGGTCATATTTTTACTGCCCGAGATGGCTTATCCGAGGGGCTGTATGGTGATTACGGTCAAGAACATATTACCAAACCAGGGTACGATAGGTATTGGGAATATATCAAAGAATTTAATCTGACCGCACTGCCCTATCCACGAAGAAAAAATATATTGAGGAGGATTAATAATCAATTCTATACGGAAGAAATGCTCCATGATCCAACCATATTGAAAAATTTCGGATTCAATGAGAGGGAAACCAACTATTTATCAACCAATCCATGGTGGGACCTTCAATCAATGTATGTGCGCCCTTATTTGTACAAATTTAAAGATGAGTATCAGCCCTTCAATGTTGGTTACGATGAATTGGACAATGTACCCATATCAGACATCTATAAAAAAGAAGGGGCTTCCAAAACAGCTTTAAAATTCCTAGGCGGAAATAACTCCTCTGCATTGTATCAATTGTGGATGGCAGCCATACTTAATATCCGAGGAGTACCACTATTCCCTACCGAGATTTTCCGTCTGAAAGATG